>CAMAPQ010000015.1 GCA_945860125.1 Klebsiella pneumoniae | reverse complement strand
TAAAGTCGCAAGTGAAGTGGTTTTCTGAAAGGAGTTTGAAAGAAGGAAAAGCGTTTGGAGATTTATGTAAAAAGGCGTTTGCGTGCCAGATAGATGCTGAACATGCGTTAAAAGAGCTGGAAAAAAGTTTGAAGTATACATGTCTTCATGAAGTGAAGATTGTTGAAGAGCAAGGTTATAAAAAATCAGGCCGCCCTGCAAAAGAGGCGATTCCAGATAAAAAAAGCTATTTTATTCAAGGGAGCATAGCTTCAATAAAAGAGATTTTCGATAAAAAACTGCACCAAAAAAGTTGTTTTGTTTTGGCGACGAATCAGCTTGATAAGACGGCACTTTCGGATGAAGAAATTTTGATTCAGTATAAAAATCAAAACAAAGTAGAAAGAGGTTTTCGATTTCTTAAAGATCCAATGTTTTTGGCAGATTCACTTTTTCTCAAGAGCACAAAAAGAATTACCGCCCTGATGATGATAATGACGATTTGTTTGCTGGTTTATGCAGCACTTGAAATGCGAATTCGGGCAGTGCTAAAAACTGTTGTTGCTTTTTTTCCGCATCAAACTGGAAAAAAGACTCAAAATCCAACAGTAAGATGGGTTTTTTCTTATTTTCATGGGATTCACGTGCTAATAATCCAGGAGGTGCAGAACATAATATTAAATCTAAATGAAAACCATGCGTTGCTGATCGAATTAATGGGGCAAAAATATAAAAAATATTATGCATAACTCAAAACGCCGGTATGCGGAATGTGAGCTAAACATTATTAGATCGTCTTCCTCTCACTAGAAGCACGTACTTGTTGATGTCTTGGCCATATCATCGTAAATCTTGCCCCTCCTAAGGCATTACTTTTCCAAGCTTGCGCAATGCCGCCATGCCAAAAAACAATTCTTTGGACAATAGATAACCCCAGACCATAACCACCTGAACTACGCGTACGACTTGAATCAAGACGTGCAAAGGGCACAAATACTTTGGCCCATTTATCTTGAGGAATGCCCGGCCCGTCATCTTCAACATCCACTCGAATCATGCCACCTTGAGATAAACAAGAAATACGAATTTTACCCTTAGCATACTTAATCGCATTACCAACAAGGTTTTGAATCGCACGATGAATATAACGCTGCTCACATTCGGCAAAACGACTATCTTTAGGGCCTTTGAAAACAGCATGCTCAATTTGAATCGCTTTACCCATCTGATCCATCTCACGCTTTACTCTTGCAATCACCGAATCCACATCAATCATTTCTAAATGCAAAGAAGGCATTCCTTGCTCTAGTACGGCATAAGTTAACAATTCATCAATTAATTTTTCAAGCTCTTGAATATCATTATCCATTCCTGTTAATTGATGAAAACGTTTTTCTTCACTACTTGCCGTTTCCAACATTTCCAAACCAAAACGAATACGTGCGATCGGCGTTCTTAATTCATGAGAAACCGCATTTGTCATTTCTTTTTGTGAGCTAATTAATCTTTGAATATGATCAGCCATCTCATTAAAAGCAGTTGCCAGACGACTTAAAACATCATTTCCTTCAATCGGAACACGCGAACCAAAATCATGGCGACGAATACCTAGAGCCGCTTCTTCGATACGAAAAATACGCTGAAAAAAAGAAATTAAAATCCAGTAAGTTAAAACTGCCATAACCATAAAAGCTAACAAAACAAAATAAGCTGCGGCTACCCAAGGAAAGCCTGAGTCTTCGCCTAATAGAGGATAAAGGACAAGGTATGCCTCTGTTTGAGTGGGGATAACAACACGCAAAGTAAGCGTATCATTTAAAGAATCATCAAATACCACGACGCTTTGTTTACTTAGCAAACGAGAAGTTGCCTCTTGCCCAAGCTTTGCTTCTTCCGCTTTAAGTAAAAAAACAGGAAAACCAACGATGCTTTTTAAGCGCGCAAGCGCAGCAGGACGCGTTTCTTTTGCTGACCAGTGCTGATAAAACGAGGAAGCCAAAAGACCGAGCATTTTAGCTTCTCGCTCTTCAAACTGGCTAAGGCGCAAAAGAAAATATTGATCAACAGTTGATGAAGTGCTTCTCATCATCCCTTCCCAATAAAGCCCATCCATTGCTTGATGCAGATAAACATGACCAGGCGCTTGCAGCTCATCAATTAAAACATCAGAAAGTGTGCGAGCATCTTCAATAAAACGCAAATCGACAGCAAACTCTTTTCGTAAACTTAAAAAGTATTCTTTTTTTTGCGCCATAGAAGTTAATGAAGAAAGGCTAACATTTTGATCAGCCAAACGTAGAAGAGAAGAAATTAATTGCTCGCGATAACTCTTCCCCTCTTCAGAGGAGGTATAAGACCAATAAGAATAACAAAAGCCTACGACAAGCATTAGGCTAATAATCAAGCCTAAAAACACGCGCAGAATGATTCCATTCATCATGTTAAGCGTTCTAATATTTAAGTTAATCCATGAGACTTAATCTAGTTGGAAAGTATATCTTTCACAAATAAATACCCCTTACTTCTCACCGTTTTTATTCTCTTTGGGTTCATAGGATCATCACCCACCTTCGGACGTATACGGGAAATACGAACATCAATCGAACGATCTTGACCATCGTATTCAATGCCACGCAATTGTTCAAAAATTGCTTCTCGTGACAAAATTTTTCCTGAATTAGAAGCAAGCAACCAAAGCAGATCATACTCAGCACTGGTAAGATCAACCGTTTCCCCTCTTAAGCGTACTTCACGTGCGCCATTATCAATTAATAGTTCATCAAACTCTAATCGATTAGGGTTATTCGTCAATGCATTGCTTTGCTCAACCTGATTAACACCTTGATCGTTACGACGTAACAAGGCACGAATGCGAGCAAGTAACACACGTGGTCTCACAGGTTTAGCAACATAGTCATCAGCACCCATTTCAAGACCAAGCACTTGATCAACATCATCTGATCGTGCTGTCATCATCAAGATAGGTTTATGATAGTCGCCTCTCACTTCACGGCAAACTTCTAAACCATCTGCGCCAGGCAACATTAAATCTAATACAACTAGGTCAGGTTGATCTTTAATAATGCGTGAAATGGCCTGCCTGCCATCATTCACCACACCGACATCCATGCCGTTACTTTCAAGATAATCCCGGCTCAATGCCGCCAATCTTTCATCATCTTCAACAATTAAGATTCTTGGTTTTTTAAAATTATTTGAATCGCTCATTGACATATTTTCCATAGTGCAATCACTCGCCGTCTGCTTTTTAATTAAATTTCTTCTAGCTTTGAGAATAGCGCATAGATTCATTGATTACCAATGTTACAAAAAACCTATTGGTAATCTCAATAAATTAGACTAGTTTCTCGCGTCGATTTATAACACATTTTAATTTTGATCATATACCTTTGTTGTAATAAAGTGCCTTTATTGCATATCCCTTAAAAACGCACTATTTTGTGTTGGTATTTTAATTAGTAACAACATCTTGTGTATTTGCCCTTTATTTTAGCGCCCTTATTTTCACGATACGCTATCGGTTACACGATAATGTACGTAACTTTTTGATTTCATTTGAGGTAAATTATGCAAATAGAGACTGACGAAAAAACCCTCAGCAAAACCACAGCCGATACACGCGCGAAAGAAGACGCGCATCAATCTGAATCAGGCTTAACAGAAAGCTGGATGACTCAAATGACAGCACCCGGACTGTTACGAATCATTAAAAGAAATGGCAAAGTTATGCCATACGAACCTTCTAAAATTGCAATCGCAATGACCAAAGCCTACCTTGCTGTAGAAGGTGGTACCGCAGCAACTTCAAGCCGTATTCGTGAAACCGTTGAAAAATTAACAGAACAAGTTACAGCAACATTTAAAAGAAGACTCTCTAGCGGCGGTACATTGCATATTGAAGAAGTGCAAGATCAAGTTGAACTTGTCATGATGCGCTCAGGCGATCACAAAGTTGCTAGAAGTTATGTGCTGTATCGCGAGGAGCGCTCTAGAATTAGAAACGCCAGCATTCAATTAGTAGAACCTGGCACAAAACAGTTTAGAATGAAGCTAAAAGATGGCACTCTTGCGCCTATTTCTTATGAGCAGATTCATACTTTAATTGAAACGGCTTGTGCACATCTTAAAGAAGTGGATGCACAGACAATTTTCAAACAAACACTTGAAAATCTATTTGAGGGCGTCTCAGAAAAAGAAGTCTCTGCCTCGCTGATTATTTCAGCTAGAGCAATGATTGAACAAGAGCCAAACTATACTTATGTCACAGCAAGATTACTGCTTGATCAGCTAAAAATTGAAGCACTCTCATTCTTAAATGTTCCACATGAAAAATCTGCCTCAGACATGGCAAGTCTGTACCCTTATGCGTTTAAATCATTTATTCAAAGAGGCATTGAGCTTGAATTATTAAGCCCTACCCTAACCTCTTTTGATCTTGATTATTTAGCTGAACACTTAGACGCAAGCCGTGATCTACAGTTCACTTATTTAGGCTTACAGACCTTATATGATCGTTACTTCTTGCATCACAACGATACACGCTTTGAGTTACCGCAAACTTTTTTTATGCGTGTTGCGATGGGCTTAGCACTGAATGAAAAAGATAAAGAAAAACGTGCAGTTGAATTTTATCAGCTATTGTCCAGCTTTGATTATATGTCCTCAACACCAACCCTCTTTAATTCAGGCACGCTCAGACCTCAACTTTCTTCTTGTTACCTCACCACGGTGCCCGATGATCTTTTGGGTATTTATGGCGCTATTCGTGACAATGCCATGCTCTCAAAATGGGCCGGTGGCTTAGGCAATGACTGGACACCTGTCCGCGCATTGGGTGCCCATATCAAAGGTACAAATGGTAAATCACAAGGCGTTGTTCCTTTCTTAAAAGTAGCTAACGATACAGCGGTTGCCGTTAATCAAGGCGGCAAAAGAAAAGGCGCGGTATGTGCCTATCTTGAAACTTGGCATTTAGACATTGAAGAGTTTCTAGAGCTTAGAAAAAACACCGGAGATGATAGACGGCGCACGCATGATATGAACACGGCAAACTGGGTGCCTGATCTTTTTATGAAGCGCGTATTTGAAGATCAAGACTGGACACTCTTTTCACCTAATGATGCACCTGATTTGCATGATTTATACGGCACTGCTTTTGAAAAGCGTTATGCGTTTTATGAAAACGAAGTAGAAGAAGGCAGGATGAGGCTGTATAAAAAAGTAAAAGCCGTTGTACTATGGCGAAAAATGCTTTCGATGTTATTTGAAACCGGCCATCCTTGGGTTACATTTAAAGATCCTTGCAACTTGCGCTCACCTCAACAACATGTAGGGGTCGTGCACTCTTCAAATTTATGTACTGAAATTACCCTGAACACATCAGATGATGAAATTGCTGTCTGTAATTTAGGCTCAGTCAACCTTGCTAATCATATGTTACAAACAGAAAACGGCATGGTGCTTGATACCGCAAAACTTGAAAAAACCATTAAAACAGCAATCAGAATGCTTGATAATGTTATTGATATTAATTATTACGCTGTACCACAAGCTAGACAATCAAACATTAAACATCGCCCGATTGGTTTAGGCATTATGGGCTTTCAAGATGCGTTATATATGATGCAACTACCCTACGCTTCTAACGAAGCCGTTCAATTTGCCGATGTTTCTATGGAGCATGTGAGTTACTATGCAATCCGTTCCTCTATGCAATTAGCACAAGAACGTGGTGCTTACGAAACCTTTGCAGGTTCACTGTGGAGCCAAGGCATACTACCGATCGACTCCATCAAGCTTATGGAAGATAACCGACGTGGTGAAAATGGTAAAATCTATCTTGATATGAATACCGAACAAACACTTGACTGGGCAACGTTAAGAGATCAAGTGCAACGTATTGGTATGAGAAACTCGAATGTTATGGCAATTGCCCCCACCGCCACGATTGCCAATATTACGGGAGTTAGTCAATCCATTGAGCCGACGTATCAAAATCTTTATGTTAAATCAAACTTGTCTGGCGAATTTACGGTCGTGAATGCATACCTAATAAGAGAGCTAAAAAACCGTGATTTATGGGATAACGTGATGGTGAATGATCTTAAATATTATGATGGCAGCGTTGAGAAAATTGATCGCATTCCACAAGATCTTCAAGCACTCTTTGCAACCGCTTTTGAAATGGAGCCACGCTGGTTAGTTGATGCAGCGAGCCGCCGACAAAAATGGATAGATCAAGCACAATCACTCAATCTTTATATTCGTGGTGCAAATGGTCAGAAATTAGATCTCACCTATCGTATGGCATGGTATCGTGGCTTAAAAACCACTTATTATTTACGTGCAATGGGGGCTACAACCGCAGAAAAATCAACGGTGAATACAGGCCATCTAAACGCTGTATCATCTGACTTCACATCCTCTTACTCAAATGATGAAGGAAAAGCCTGCTCAATTGACAATCCTGATTGTGAAGCCTGCCAATAAAGAGGTTTACCTAAAATCTATACCCAAAGTAATTGGAGTCACGGTGAGGCGGCAAGAGCGTGAACCCCATGAGCATAGATAAGCTATGTGATTGCGGTGAATGAGCGGAAGCCAACCATGCCGTGGTTTCAAGTACGAAGGGTATATTATTCCCTGTGAAAGCTGGGAATAATAGCCTATCGAACTTAACATAACACTTACGCTAATCCTGAATACTAATACTTCTAGCAGACTCATTATCTTTAGGCGTTTTTATTTTAATAGACAATACACCCGAATCAGACGTGCCATCAGACGTAATCAGGGTTGAAATTATTCTAGCCGAAATGGAATTATTAATCGTAAAACTCGTATCGCCCGATAACTCACCATTATCATTTTCCAATGTTATGACTGATGCACCAGGCAACGAATTACCGTTTTCATCCATAATAAGAATTGTAAAAAGGGAGGAAAGTGTCACATTTGCAGTAAAAAAAGTACCAGGGGCAAACCAAGTTCCATTGAATTTTATCCATATATAAGCAGACGAGCCTGACATAACAATCTGATTATTATCGCGTACCGTTACTTGACTCACGCCTGTATCACAACGAACAGTGTCCTGACATAAAATGCCGTTATATAAAGCATTAGGTAAATCATAAACACCATCTTCATCAAAATCGATATAAGGCTCAGAGACATCGCAGCGGCCATCGCTATCTAAATCATTCCCAACAGGAATAGGTTCAGCAGCCGTCCAAGATCCATTGGCATTTTTATCAATAAAAGGCTCGCCTAATGTATAAGCACCGCTCGCATTGTCATCATAATAATATTCAGCATCATCCCATACGCCATTAGCGTTTGAGTCTGTGCAAGTTTCAGCAGCATCGCGCCGGCCATCATAATCAACATCTAAAAACGCTTCGCCTAAATCTTCAAAAGTATCACCATTATCAAACACGCCATTACCATTCACATCAGCAAAACTTTCATGACCAACTGCCGTGGCTAAAATTGTGACGCGACCATTCTCAGGACGAGGATTCTGGCTATACCACGTCACTGAACACGTACCCACCGTTGTATTACAAGCTCCCCCAATCGCGCCACCTTCAGTGGTAAAGTTAACTGCAGTGCCATCTGGAGCAGGATTATTAAAAACATCTGCTAAACGAATAACTGAACTAATCGTTGTTGCGTCATAACTCCAGCCTTCAGGATTATGCTGGCTACTCGTCAAAGAAACACTATTTTGATCGGGCGTCCCTGTTGTAATAACTAAAGAGCTTGATTGGGTTTGAATCGTCGTACTACCCGTGACACTAACGGAAGCGACAACACTGACAGACTGAGCAATATAACCAGAACGTACCACCGCGCTTGCCAAACCTGAACTATCTGTCACAGCAGAGACAGGGCTTAATGTGACGCCACCTACTTGGGAAGTTAAACGAAAAGCAACTGTTTGATTAGATAAAGCCAAACCCTGTCCACCCTTAACTTTAAACGTCACTTTTGATGTTTCACTTAAAAGCGCTGTACCTGCACCTTGTAAAGCAATGGTGTTAGGCGCTGCAGAAACAAACTCAATACTACCCACGGTATCGCTTTGAATCACAATAATAGCCAAGGCCGTAAAGGTCGTACCACCAATATTAGCCGTTGCCGTAATAACATCCCTGCCTTCGCAACCTGCAGCTTTATACGTTGCGCTGGCACTGCCATTAACGCTTGCTACTAAAGCATCAATTGTTGAAAGACTACTTTTCACACAATCAGAAGTAAAAGAAACATCAACACCACTAGAATAAAAAGCCAGGGCTTCATCTACGAATGTTGCTGTAATTACGGCGGTGCCCCCTGCTGAAATAGGGGTAACGCCTACACTTAAAATACCATCTTGAAAACTAAGACCGCTACCACTGCCCATCTTGATTTTCGGTGGGATAATTTCAAGATTCAGCGTTAAGCTCAACTCATCTGCTTTATATTTTGCTTTAATAAGAATCGACGCCGTGCCTGTCTCATTTTTATCTAGCACCGTAATTTCTGCTTGGCCTTTCTCATTCGTCACCGCTTTCCCTTTTACAGGGCTGAAGGTTGTGTCTTCAGAGCTAAACTCAATAAGCAAGTTAGGAATACCTTGGGATTTTTCATCGACTAAGGTAACAATAATGACGCCAGGAGAAGTTGTACTGATATTACCCGTAGAAGAGCGATCAGATTTTGTCACCAACCTTGCCTTCAAGGTGTAACCTGCTTCGCTAATGAATTCAACCTCACGTTCACTCGCTAAATCTGTAGCTGAATCATCAGTATTTGTCGATGTGTTGTCTTCACCTGCGCTATTGGAGCTTTCTTCAAAACAACCTAACTGTAAGCAACAAATACAACACAACAGCATAACTAGTATATTTCTAGTGCTCATTATTGCCTGAATTCTGTTTACAACAAACTGACCTAAGTACTGCACCACTTATTACTTCCCTTTTTATCAATACGCCAAACTGACGAATAAATAACCACTCTTAATTAAAGTATAGATACATAATTTAAAGCTGATTATTAAATAAATCAGTGCAGCGCTATCTTTAATAAAGGGAACGCTATACTCAAAATTAAAAAATATTTTTAGATGAAATGCCCGATAAAAAATAACAATAGGCCATTAATATGATTGATTTTGAACGGTATCTCAAACAGATGGTAGAAAGAGATGGCTCAGATCTTTTTTTATCAACAGGCGCGCCAATAAGCTGCAAGATACACGGCAAATTAGAACCGATCGGCACAGAATTACTCATGCCAGGGGAAGTAAAAGAATATGCTTATAACATCATGGATGAAGAACAAACCGCGGCTTTTGAGAAACGACCTGAGATGAATCTTGCTATTCAACGCAGTGGTGTTGGCAGATTTCGCGTGAATATATTTAAACAGCGCAATGAAATTGGCATGGTTATTCGTACCATTAAAACCGAAATCCCTTCTTTTGAGAGCTTAAATCTACCCCCTATATTATTACAACTCGTGATGCAAAAAAGAGGCTTAGTGCTTTTTGTCGGCGGCACGGGTTCAGGAAAATCAACGTCTCTTGCTTCATTGATTAATCATCGCAATGAAAATAGTTATGGTCATATTATTACGGTTGAGGATCCTGTTGAGTTTGTTCATCAGCACAAAAAATCGATTGTTAATCAACGAGAAGTAGGTGGTGACACCTTAAGTTATAAAGATGCGCTTGAGAATACGCTCAGACAAGCGCCTGACGTGATTCTTATTGGTGAAATTAGAAGTGCAGAAACAATGGAGTCGGCTTTGGCTTTTGCAGAAACAGGGCATCTTTGCATCTCAACGTTACATGCCAATAATGCCAATCAAGCAATTGATCGTATTGTTAACTTTTTTCCTGAGGAAAGACACAAACAGCTATTTCTTGATATTTCATTAAACTTACGAGGAATTGTTTCTCAACGGCTTATTCCCACTATAGACAATAAAAGAGCTGCCGCTGTTGAAGTATTACTGGGCACACCCAGAGTCTGCGACTTAATCAAAAATGGTGAGCCTGATTTAATTAAAGAAGTAATGGATAAGTCAGAAAATCAAGGTATGCAAACCTTTGATTTAGCACTCTATAAACTCTATAAACAAGGGAAAATATCCTTAGACGAAGCCATTAAAAATGCTGACTCTAAAAACAATTTACGATTGAAAGTAACGCTAGATAGCCAATCAGAAAATGAAACAAGCCCCAGC
Source organism: Klebsiella pneumoniae (assembly GCA_945860125.1). GTDB lineage: Bacteria > Pseudomonadota > Gammaproteobacteria > Pseudomonadales > CAMAPQ01 > CAMAPQ01. The sequence goes on along the minus strand of CAMAPQ010000015.1, from coordinate 32,670 downwards.
GCAGATCATGAGCAAGGTAACGCTCAAGGTAACACGGCATCAGACAAAAAAAATAAAGAAAGTGCTTCTACGCCTGCACAAACAAAACCAGCACAGGCTAAACCTATCACTAAAACAATAGAGCTCTCACTCACCCCCATAGATGATGAAGAAAAAGACAAAAAATAAGATACTGATTTTTATTGATATGCTATGTTAAAGGCATTCAAAAAAATATTTTAAGGACATCCCATGCTTCAGGATATTGAAGGCGCCTTTTATGGTGCAAGATCTTTCATTCAGCTCTTTCGTGAAGGGCCTATTGACATTCTCGCCTCTCATTTTGGCCAGTTTAAAGTAGGTCTGACAGATATCGATTTTAATATTCATATGAATAACTCAAAATATCTAAAGTATATGGACTTTGGAAGAATGGAATTCTTAATTATGAGCCAAATAGCGCAAAGATTAGTCAAAAATCGCTATGATCTTGTGGTTGCAAATATCGATATGAGTTACATCCACTCTTTGAAAACTTGGCAAAATTTTCAAATAGAAACCAGAGTATTAAGCTGGGACTTTAAATATATTTATTTTCAACAAGTTTTCAGCTCTCATGGGAAAGTCTACACAATAGGCTTGGTTCGCTCAGCGGTGCTTAAAGAAGGGAAAGCTGTGCCCATTGAAGTTGTTTTTAAACTCTTAGGTATTACTCATATCCCCCCAGAAATTCCTGACACAGTTAAAAACTGGCATCATTTAATCCAAGTGAACCGACCCAAATCACTGATCCGTCTATCAAGCCATACCGGCTCTGGAAATAAGCTATAACGATTACTTTCCTATGTTCACAACTTATAGCTTTCTTTTTATTGCAGGCCTTATTGCTTGGTTTATGAGTACAGTGGTTGCCGGTGGTGCAGCCAGCTTACTTTTACCGATTATCAGCCATATTCTCGGCCCCACTTATGTTGCACCGGTTATTACAGTGGCCAGTCTTGCGGTTAATCCTACAAGAGTCTTTTTATTTAGACGCTTTATTAACTGGCCTATTTTGAGGAGAATGCTATTAGGCTCGACAATCGGTGTCATATTGGGTGCATGGTGCTTTAAGAGCATCCCCGCTCACTTACTGCAAGTTCTAACCGGACTTTTTTTAATCAGCACACCGCTACATCCCATCTTAGCGCAAAAAAAATATTTTCCTTCTTTAACACTAAACGGCCTTTTTATTATCTCTGTTTTTGTAGGAAGCTTTTCTACTGTCATTGGCGCAACAGGCCCTGTTTATAATCCTTTTTTATTTCAAATAGGACTTAATAAAGAATCATTAATTGCAACAAAATCATTAGCTTCTTTATGGTTACAAATTATTAAGCTCATCGCCTATAGTGCGATTGGTTTATCACTCGGGCCAATTGTTTGGTATGTCTTATTTTTGGGCGCCGGCGGCATGATAGGCGTATTTTTTGCTAACCGAATACTTAATAAAATTTCTTCCGAAAAATTTAAACAAATAGTTTATCTTTATATGCCAATATCCGGCATAATCATGGTATACCAAGCGTTACGTTAACAATCAAATCGGGATTAAGAGAGCTCGTTTTATGCTCAAGTCTTTTTGTATTATCAATGCAGCCTTAAATACCGCCCAATCTTTCCAGCCTAGGCCAAATCAATTTTTCATACCCGCCCAAACAAAACTGAATAATGTAACACCGTTACCCTCTACGACTCACACTAGAATGAATCGGTTAACACCTTCATTTTCTTATGCTTTACGTAGCCAAAAATCGTTTTTGCGTACAGCACTTCATGATGAGCTCTTTTCTGAAAAAGAGACAACAGATCCGTTTTTGTCGGCAATAGATAAGCTACCGCAAGCCATCACTTTCTGTCATGACGACGAATGCGTTGATTTGTTACGCACACATAAATCATTGTATAAACCACAAAATGGCGAATCACCTTCTGCGTTGCGCCCTTTAAATGAAGATGAGAAAGCCTCTATCACGAACAAACTATTGCGTCTTTACCCAAAAATTAAAATATGGTCTGCTCATAAATACGCTTTTGTGCTTGCACAAAAAGAGACAACAAAAGTCGCCTTAGAAAATTTTATTGGTAAAAAATTAGGAACATTCATTACTGAGGCTGAAATTAATGATGTGCTCCAGCCTCTCTTTGAGAAAGAACTAATACTTGCTGAGCCAGTATTAGTTGATTTAACGCCGCTCATTAAAAAAACTGCTATTCGTTTTCTGACTGACACATTGCTAAATGATCGTCATTTAGCAAATTTACGTGAAGTTGTTTTATCAGATGCCTCATTAGAGACTTTATTTAAAAACTTTTTTTCAAATTTTGACTCACCGAATACATTCAGCAAAGCACCTCTTCTACAAACCGCAAAATTAATAGCGGCGCTAAAAGCAGATGAAGCTTTTTATTGGTTGCAGCAAAAATTAGCCCTTGCACAAGGAAAGATTCCAGAATGGCTCACTAAGTCTAGCTACTTACCCGCTCAAAAAATTGAGCTTGAAGAAAAAGTCTTGCAATTGTTTCGGCAAATGCTTCAAAGCGATCCTCAGACAAGCATGGCTGAACTCAAAGAAAGCCTAAAACAAGTAAAAGATCAGTAAAAAGCCGTGTTAAATAGGACTTACCATCCCATTTTATCAAGAAGATACAAAGAAAAAAGAGAGAGCATGGCTTTTAAATCATGCTCTTTTGCTAATTGATAGGATGATAAGGCCTGCTTATTTTTTTGATCAAGATCAGCACCTGCCTCTAGCAAAATTTTCACTGAGGTAAAATCATTATGCATGACTGCTTTATGGAGTGGTGTATCACCAAAATGATCAGCTAAACCTACCTCTGCCCCATGCTGACAAAGAAAGCTGATGATATCTGAATAGCCAGCTTCTGTAGCAAGCAACAAAGCTGTTTTTCCTAGCTGATTTTTATAGTTAACTTCAGCGCCTAACTTTACTAGCTGGGTAACCCACACAAGCTGCCCTTTCTCAACAGCCAGCTGTAAGGGGGGCGTTGTACCCTCTGGCAATACATTAATTGCGATCTTTTCAAGAAATAGATATTGAATAATTTTTTCAGCATTAAGCTTAAGAGCGTGCTGTAACACAGTAGATCCCTCTATTAAAGAATGACCTGTAAACAGCTTTTTATCGGCAAATAAAATAAAGCTAGGCAAAACATCTTCTGCAATACACTGCAACAATAATTGATTTAATGGTGAAGCAAATGCTAAATCGTAGTTTAAAACAGCTTCAACCTGTGCATTAAATTGAAGTAATAGCTCAATCATCGGTACATCTTTATTAATTAAAGCTAATAAAAGCGCAGGTGGTTGAGATTGATCTAATTGATTAGGATCTACCCCACGGGCTAAAAAATATGAGGCAATTGAATAATGCTCATTTGCGACAACCTCACTCAGTAAAGGGGGGCAATATTTTTTTATTTCTTCATCAGAAAGTACCGTTAATATTACTTGAACAAAATCAGCATGATTTAAATCTACCGCCAACTGAAGTGGATTATTCAAACCATCTTTCTCAAACATTACTGGAGTCCAGTGATAATAGTGAACGAGTAAATTAAAAATATTAAATGCACTATGCTCAATACAAAGTGAAATAGGATTAAGTTCTTTCGCACCAAAATCAGCTTGCGTTAATAATTTTTGCTCAAGAATTTGAAAAACCAACACTTCATCATCATGCTCAATTGCTTTAAAAAAATACTCTTTCATTTCTTTTGGCGTAAGCGACAAAATAGTCTTTTGCGGCGTTATTTTAGTACGTGCATTTTCTAGAAAAGAGAACTTTAGCTTTGAATCTAGTGCGCTTTTTTTCGGATCAACGCTTGCTGCTTCAGAGGCATTATTAAAACGCACCATACTTAATGTCGGCGATGATGAAAATTTAAATTGAGACGGCGCAAAATGATGCAAAGAACTAGGTGCATTACCTTGTTGAATCGCCTTAAATAATTTCATTCTATTTTTTTCTCCAGTGGAAAAGACTTAATCCGTAGTATTCCAAAAAGCAGATAGCGCGGCAATACCAAATCCGCCATGATTTGCAGCAGTTAGTTGCGTTTTGTAAGATTGACCACCTAAAGCATAAATAGGCAAAAAAAAGCGGCTGGTCATCGCTTCGAATTTTTCCCATCCCAATGATTTTATATTAGGATGTGTTGCCGTTTCATGAACGGGAGATAACGTTGCGTAATCAAGTGTATATTCTTCTGCTTTTTGTAAACTCTCAACATCATGACAAGAAGCACCCACCCAATCAAAAACAGAAAGATCCTCATTCCTTGATAAAGCATTCAGTGCTGAATGGGACAGATGAACCGCACGACTAGATAAATATTTGGCACGTTCTAACGTTGGGTGAGCAGCAAAAATAAAACCATGCTTTTGCACGCGCTGTTTAATTTCATCCCCCCAATCACAATAAGTATCGTTGTCCATCTGTGGCGCACGCCATACCACTAAAGAACCTTTAAAGGATTTAAGGCTAGCCTCAAGTTTGTTCAAAAAATAATGTTTACTGATTGAATCAGGCTCTTGGGTTGAATGTTGGGTTGGATCAGGCGTAATCAGAATAAAGCGTGATAATTGAAGAAGTCGACAAATACGAACATTCCCTTCAGGAAAAGAAAACTCAGAGAGTATTTTTCTATCAACCCAGCGCATAGGCTGACCCTCTAGCGGCTTGAGAGATCCTTGCCACGCTGTTACACGATAAACACGCAGTTCTACAATCCGATCTGCATATTCCTGTGTTAAACGAATAAAAGGAAAGCATTTGATTGTTGTAATATTAATTTCTTCAAATAATTCACGCTGAAGCGCTTCAAAATCAGTTTCACCCAACTCAACTTTCCCGCCTGGAAATTCCCATAAACCGCCCAAATGAGCGGTTAATTTTCTTTGGGTAATCAGAAGTTGAGCCTGGTTATTCTCAATAAGGCCGACGACAACCGGCATACGCTGCTTGCTTGAATAACTCATTAAGAACGATATTCAGCATTGATTTTAACGTAATCAAACGAAAAATCGCAGGTCCATACTGTTGCCGTTGCACTACCTCTTGCCAGATCAATTTTAATCGTTATATCTGATTTTTTCATTTCTTCAGAGCCTGCTTTTTCAGTGTAATCTTTAGCGCGGGCACCTTCTGAGACAATTAAAACAGAGTTAATCCAAACATTAATTGCCTCAACATCCAACTGTTCAATGGATGATTTACCTACAGCAGCTAAAATACGTCCCCAGTTAGCATCGCTTGCAAATAAAGCTGTTTTAACCAATGGTGAATGAGCAACACTGTACGCTACTTGTTTACATTCAGCATGTGAAATACCATTAATAACATTGACTGCCACAAACTTTGTGGCACCCTCACCATCTCGCACAATGGCATGAGCTAAATATAAACAGACCGTTGTTAAGTGCTTTTTAAAGGAAATGGCAAGCTCACTTTGTTTATTATTTTCATCAATAGCCAAACCCTTCACTTGCCCAGTTGCAATTAACATACAAGCATCATTTGTTGAGGTATCGCCATCCACTGTAATTGCATTAAATGTTTCCTCAATCACATCGTTAAAAATTGATTGAAGGACTTGAGGCGCAACCATCAAATCGGTAGCGATAAAACCTAACATCGTTGCCATATTAGGACAAATCATCCCACTACCTTTAGCAATACCCGTTATCACAATTTGTTGACCTTCAAACTCAAAACGCGTACTGAACGCTTTAGGCTTAGTATCCGTTGTCATAATACCGATTGCTGCATCATGCCAAGCATCACCCTTTTTTGAGGCTGTTGCAGCAGCAGAGCACGCTGCAACAGCACGTGGAAGGGCCGTTAAAATAGGCAAAGTAGGTAAAGGCTCACCAATCACACCCGTTGAAAAAGGCAAAATCGCGGAAGGATCACAATGAACAAGAGAGGCTAAAGCCTCGCAACATGCAGACGCTGCCTCTAAACCAGCAAGCCCTGTTCCTGCATTAGCATTCCCTGTGTTAATTAGAAAATACCTTAGATTTTGCGTCTTAAAATGTGTGGCAAGATTTTTTTTAGCAATCTGAACGGGCGCGGCACAAAAGGCATTCTTTGTAAAAACACCAGCAACACATGAGCCTTCGGCAATAGAAATTAACACAAGGTCTTTACGATTTTTATAACGAATAGCCGCATCAACGGCAGAAAGACAAATACCAGCAACAGGATAAAGCACGCAATCACCTACTCTTCTTTAGTATTCAGCACCGTATTTTCAATGCCGCGATTATTCAATAGTCCCGTGACAATGCTTGAATTTTTTACCAGAACCACAAGGACAGGGCTCATTACGGCCTGCGCGCAAAGGCACAGAGGAAGCAGCAAGGGGCGGCCGCTCTAAACTTCTGAGCGAAGATTCTGCCTCAGACAAAGCAATGTCCGACTCACCAGAAATTAAGTGTTGTAGCTTACGCAAAGCCTCCTCATCCTCCTGATGCTTTTGCTCCATCTGCTCAACCTCTTCTCTCATTCTTACTTCAATAACGGACAAAAGACGAATGGCCTCGTAACGGATATTATCCAAAAGCAATTCAAATAAATCAAAACACTCTTTTTTATACTCATGCTTTGGATTTTTCTGTGCATAGCCACGAAGACCAATACCCTGACGTAAATGATCCGTATTAACTAAGTGCTCACGCCACAGTTTATCCAATGTATCTAACATCATTTTTCTTTCAAGATCCCTGAAAATAGCAGGATCCCCTAAACGAGCTTCCTTCGCTTGATAAGCTTCATAACAGGCTTTAATCACTTTCTCAACAATATGTACTTCATTAATTTTCTTATCATTTTTAACCCAATCAGCTACAGAGACAGAGACATTAAACTCACTTAATAAAGCAGACTCTAAGCCTTCCGTATCCCATTGAGCATCCACGCTACCCGCAGGAATATAACGGTTAACAAAATCTTGAAGCACTTCTTCCCGCATTTCGTTAATCGTGATTGAAATATCAGTTTTATCTAATAAGTCATCACGCATGGCATAAATAATACGACGTTGCTCATTAGCGATATCATCGTATTCTAAAAGCGATTTACGCATATCAAAGTTACGCCCTTCTACTTTACGTTGAGCGCCTTCAATCGATCTTGAAACCAGTCGGTGCTGAATCGCTTCTCCTTTTTGCATACCTAAGCTTTTCATCAAATTACGAACTTTATCCGAAGCAAAGATACGCATTAAATTATCCTCTAAAGACAGATAAAAACGCGTTTGACCAGGATCACCCTGCCTACCTGAACGGCCTCTTAATTGATTGTCTATACGCCTTGATTCATGCCTTTCTGTACCGATAATGTGCAAACCACCCGCCTGCAAAACAAGCTCATGATTTTTTTGCCATTCTTGCTTTAAGCTCTCAACTTGTTGCGACGAAGGACTGGTTAAATTTTGTAATGCTGCTTTCCAGTTCCCCCCCAAGACGATATCTGTACCACGCCCAGCCATATTTGTTGCAATGGTAATTGCGCCCGGCTTACCTGCTTGCGCAATAATTTCAGCTTCTCTTTGATGATATTTTGCGTTTAATACTTCATGAACAATATTTGCTTTTTTCAGCGCAGCAGAAAGCAGTTCAGAGCTCTCAATAGAAGCCGTACCGACAAGAACAGGCGCATTCTTTTTGGCATATTCTTTAACTTCTTCAATAATAGCCTCATATTTTTCTTCCTCAGAAAGAAAAATAACATCATCATGATCAATACGAATCATAGGTTGATTAGTAGGTATGATAAAAACGCTTAAGCCATAAATCTGGCTAAATTCTAACGCCTCTGTCTCAGCAGTTCCTGTCATACCAGCAAGTTTTGTATAAAGCCTAAAGTAATTTTGGAAAGTCGTCGAAGCTAAAGTCTGATTTTCTTGTTGGATTTTTACTTTCTCTTTTGCTTCAATTGCTTGATGAATACCATCTGACCATCGCCTACCCGCCATGGTTCTTCCCGTATGCTCATCAACGATAACAACCTGATTATTTTGAATAATATAATCAACATCTCGATGAAATAAATGATGAGCCTTAAGCGATACATCAATAAAATGCAAAAGAGAAATATTCTTAGGTGAATATAACCCTTCTCCTTTTTGAAGAATGCCACGCTCAATTAATAACGCTTCTAGGTAGTGATGTCCGTTGTCTGAAATTTCAATCACACGCTGCTTTTCATCAATAGAGAAATGACCTTCATCAACTTCCTTATCGAGCATGAGATCTTGCTTTGTTTTTTTTGTGCCTTTTTTCAAAAATGGAATTATTTCATCTATTTGATTATGGAGGTGCGAGGTATGCGCCGCAGGGCCTGAAATAATTAGCGGTGTTCTCGCTTCATCAATTAAAATTGAATCTACTTCATCAACAATCGCAAACTGAAATGCTTTCTGCATTTTATCTTCAGAAGAAGAGACCATGTTGTCTCTTAAATAATCGAAACCAAACTCATTATTAGTGCCATAAGTAATATCGGAATGATATGCTTGTTTTTTTTCTTCACTGGTCTGCCCAGAAAGAATAACACCTATAGATAAGCCTAAAAAGCGATATAAAGGCGCCATCCAATCGGCATCGCGCTTAGCAAGATAATCATTCACAGTGACAACATGAACACCCAAACCGGTTAAGGCATTTAAGTAAGCAGGTAAGGTTGCGACAAATGTTTTTCCTTCGCCTGTTCTCATCTCAGCAATTGCACCTTGGTGTAACACCATACCGCCCACTAGCTGACAATCAAAATGTCTCATATTCAATACGCGCACACCTGCTTCACGCACAACAGCAAAAGCTTCAGGCAGCAAATTATCTAACGTTTCACCTTTATTAAGTTTATCTTTTAGTTCACCTGTTTTAGCTTTTAAAGCATCATCAGATAACGCCTGCATTTCAGGCTCTAAAAGATTAATACTTTTTACTTTTTTAAATAACTGCTTTATTTCCCTGTCATTTTTTGATCCAAAAATCCCACTTAAAATAGAAAACATATCAAAAACTTTTTCCTTATGTCATTCGTAAGACTGGTAAATTAACCCTTTGCTCTTGAAAGATATTTTGCAGGATTCAAATGCACGCCATTTTTAAGTACTTCATAATGCACATGCGTGCCAGTTGATCTACCCGTACTACCTAACTTTGCAATCACTTGTTCTTTATGTACCGCATCACCTTTTCTTACTAACAATTGGCGACAGTGTGCGTAACGTGTAGCGTAACCGTCCCCATGCTGTATTTCAATCATTAATCCATAACCCGCTCGCCTACCAGAAAAAGTAACCACGCCACTATCTGCCGCATAAATAGACGAACCAGCCGCGCCGGCAATATCAATACCATGATGAAAAATACTTCTTCCTGTAAAAGGATCTCGTCTTAAACCATAAGGAGAAGAGATCCAACCGGCACCACCTGTGGGATTAGTTGAAAGAAATACTTCATCACTTAACTTATTTTTTGCGATCATCTGCTTAAGCGCTTCTAGCTTAAACTCACGCTCATTGAGCTCATGACTTAAAGAGGCAAGCTCTTGCAAAAAGCTTGGTTTAGAATAATTAACTTCTTCTGATTCATCAGGGCCACCAATTGGCGGTGGATTAGAAAAATTAAATTCAGCGCGAGAAACACCGGCTAATGTTGTCAACCGAGCAGCTAAAGCTTCGAGACGAATCATTTTTGCCTGCACTTCAGCCATACGCAGCGTTATTTGACTAAACTCAGTTTCAGCGGCATTTCGTGTAACAGAAATAAGATTTTTCTGCTGAGTTAGCGCATCATTCCAAGAAGAAAAAACTTCAAAAGGAACAGAATTTTCCATTGATTCCTGACGGCCAATTAAAACCCCCATCATAATTAAACACAGAGAAAGTAACGGATACCTTACCCAAAAAAACAAGGCAACTGAAACCTCTTTTAATAGAAAACCAATATAATTAAAACTCGTTTTTTTTTGTCTCTCAGCATTTTTTTGCTGAAAACGTGCAGTAAATAATCCTTGTGACTTCATAAGCTTTTTCCACCATTGCTTTTTAAAAATGGCAAATTGTCCCAGCAAGGCGTCGCGATGAAAACAGTACAAATCATACAAGGAAGTGCGACAACAAAGCTGGACGGCTTTGCGTAAGTCTTAACCTAAACTCATCATAAAGTAACACGCGAAAGCAAGGATAAATCCCTAGCCTATCTTATATAGTAGATATCTTCTTCATTGAGCGCTATTTATAGCGCTATAAACAGCGCTAAAGAGCGCCAGAAAAATGGAATCAGTAGCCAGAAATATCTTTGTGAGTTACCTTATAGCTTTTAAGATAGCTACTTTCAACTCACGCCAAAAATACCAAACCATAAAGCCATGACAGGAAATTATAACGAAACGAATATGACGCACTACCCAAGCAACTTGCTGGGTATTCTGCAAAATGGCTCAACACTAAACAACTATCTATCACAAACACAGATACATGATACGTTAACGCTTTTTATTGAGTCACTTCTACCGAAGTTATTACACGGACAAGTAAAAGTATCCCACATCAAAGAAGATCAGCTTATTTTGGCAACTCATAATACGAGCATTGCAACTAGGGTAAGATTTTATATCCCCGCTCTTTTACAAGAGCTTGCGTTATTTCCTCTTGAAAAAAAAATAACGAACATAAAAATTAGCAACTATGCGCCAATAAAGCTTTCAATACAGGAAAAAAGCAATGTTACAACCACTATAATGCGCCAACTTTCAGATTCAGCAGCAGAATCAATCCGAAAAACAGCCGAGTCTGTAACAGATGAAGAACTCAAAAATGCGCTTTATAAACTCTCAGAAAATGCAACAAAGTTTCGTACAGAACCAAAGAAAAATGAATGAAAAGGTAAAAAGCCTAAGCTTGAAAGACTAAAAGCTGAGGCTCATAAATAATGGGAGATGAAGCGGCTTCCGCGCCAAAAGTGACATATTCCCAAGCGTCGGCCTGACTCATTAAGGCGCGAACTAGTTGATTATTTACGCCATGCCCAGATTTATGTGCAGTTAACTCACCAATCAGTGGCGCGCCTAACTGATATAGATCACCAATTGCATCCAATATCTTATGGCGAACAAATTCATCAGGATAACGCAGGCCGTCATCATTCAAAATACGATACTCATCAATAACAATAGCATTATCAACACTGCCACCACGCGCTAAACCTATCGCTCTTAATGCCTCAATATCTTTCATAAACCCAAAAGTACGGGCACGACTAATCTCTCTGACAAAAGAAGTCGACGAAAAATCAATAACCATTTCTTGATTGGTTGCCGCAATGCAAGGATGATCAAAATCAATCGTAAAACCAACACGGAAACCATCAAAAGGCTTAAGCTGCGCACTCTTGTCGCCATCACTGACGGTTACTTTCTTCTTCACGCGAATGAATTTTTTGGGTGCAAATTGCTCTTCAAGACCTACAGATTGCAATAAAAAGACAAAAGGCCCAGAACTACCATCCATAATGGGTATTTCAGGGCCCCCGACCTCAACGATAGCATTATCAACGCCTAAACCCGCTAAGGCAGACATGACATGCTCAACGGTTGATATGCGAGACTCAGGCGATGCAAACCCAAGCGTTGTTGAAAGCTTAGTATCAATAACATTCTCAGGTCTTGCCTGAATAGGCTTAAAGTTAGGTACATCTGTACGAATAAAAACGATGCCTGAATCAATAGGGGCTGGCTTTAAAGAAATCAACACTTTATGGCCAGAGTGCAGCCCTATCCCTGTTGATTGAATACTATTTTTCAGCGTTTTTTGCTTAACCATACTAAACCCTAGAACTAAAACCCTAGATAAGAAACTGAGGCGAGTGTAACAAACTTACCGCCTCATTCAAACTTTTTATAACTTAAAAACACCTACCCAAACTATTCAGCTTGCCTTCTAAGAAAAGCGGGAATATCAAGATAATCAATCTCTTCAGCAGGCTTTTGCGCCGCTAAGACAGAAGATCTTAATGCAGGTGCAGCCCGAGAAGAAGCAAGTGTACTGCCGCCGTACGTCATACCAGAGCGACCTTTCTGCCTCAAAATGGCCGGCTTATCCATGCCCTTGTAGTCAATAGATCCATCAGAACGCAAATGAGTTCCAAGCGCAGCCTCGTGAGACTTAAGCGACATCTCAGTTAAACCACCCAGCCCCGTTGCAACGACTGTTACTTTTAAGTCGTCACCCATGTCTTCATCAATAACTGTGCCGACAACCACAGTTGCATTATCCGAAGCAAAAGCTTCAATTACATCACCCACTTCAGAAAACTCACCTAACGTTAAAGCAGGGCCTGCTGAAATATTAACCAAGATACCTCTTGCACCATTAAGGTTAACATCCTCCAACAAGGGGCTGCGAATAGCGGCTTCCGCTGCTTCACGGGCTCTGTGCTCGCCACTCGCACGACCAATACCCATCATCGCAAGCCCCATCTCTGACATAACCGTTCTAACATCAGCAAAATCGACGTTAATCATACCTGGGCGAATAATTAAATCTGCAATACCCTGCACAGCATTTAAAAGAACATCATTGGCTGTCCTAAACGCATCCAATAAGCTGGTATTACCACCCAATACAGCTAACAGCTTTTCATTGGGAATCGTAATAAGAGAGTCAACATGCTGAGCAAGCTGCATAATGCCTTCGTCTGCTATTTTTCTTCTTTTACGCCCCTCAAAAGGAAAAGGCTTTGTCACAACGGCGACGGTTAAAATACCCATATCTTTAGCTACTTCAGCGACAACAGGCGCACCACCCGTGCCTGTCCCCCCCCCCATTCCTGCGGTAATAAATACCATGTCAGCGCCGGCTAACACTTCTTGAATTCTATCGCGATCTTCAATAGCTGCTTGGCGTCCTACTTCAGGATTAGCGCCCGCCCCCAATCCTTTCGTAATCTGGCCACCCAACTGCAAAATGGTTTTAACCGATAAACCTTTTAATGCTTGAGCATCTGTATTAGCACAAATAAAATCAACACCATGAATGCCCGCTTCCACCATGTGCTGCACAGCATTACCGCCACCACCACCTACACCCACCACTTTAATGACCGCACTTTGCGGAATATTATCAATTAACTCAAACATGGCTCTCTCCTCAAAATAAAATTTAACCGCGAATACTTTAACGACAAATACCAAGGCAAACTAAAAATTACCCTTTAACCAATTCTTAACCTTCTCAAACATTCCCTTTAAGTGCTCTCTTCTCACACTTTCCATTTGCCCCCCTTGGCGCTGTTTACAGCCATAAAGTAATAAACCGATTGCAGTGGCATAAACCGGATTGGCAATCACCTCATTCATACCACTGACACCTTGCGGAAAACCAATACGTATGGGCACTTTAAAAATTTCGCGAGCAAGCTCAATAACACCTTCCATTTTTGAAGAGCCACCTGTGAGCACAATACCCGCCGCCAGCGCATCTTCAAAACCACTTCTTTTCAACTCATTTTGCACAAGCGAAAAAATTTCTTCGTAACGCGCTTCCACCACTTCCGCCAATTTAAGACGAGAAATATCCTGTACCAGACGATCTCCCACCAACGGAACATGAATTGTTTGGCTATCATTTGCAAGATCAGCCATGGCACATGCATATTTAATTTTTATATCTTCCGCGCTTTGTGTCGGTGTTCTTAAGGCGACAGCGATATCGTTCGTTACCTGATCCCCTGCAATCGCAAATACAGCCGTATGACGTATTGCCCCGCCCACAAAAACAGCAACGTCAGTTGTTCCACCACCAATATCAATTAAACACACACCTAAGTCTTTTTCATCTTCGGTAAGGGTAGAATAACTTGAAGCAAGTTGCTCAAGAATAATATCTTCCACTTCTAAACCGCACTTTTTAACACACTTCTCTACATTCTGGTATGCATTAACGGCACAAGTTACTAAATGCACTTTCGCTTCTAAACGTACACCAGACATACCTAAAGGTTCGCGAATACCATCTTGATTATCAACTAAAAATTCTTGCGGTAAAATATGTAATACTTTCTGATCAGAAGGAATAGCCACCGCTTGAGCCGCTTCGATGACGCGCTCAATATCTGCCTCACTCACTTCTTTATCACGTATTGCTTCAATACCATGGGAGTTTAAGCTTTTAACATGACTCCCTGCGATGCCCACATACACAGAGTGCACACGACAACCGGACATTAACTCAGCTTCTTCAATTGATTTAGAAATTGACTGCACCGTAGACTCAATATTAATAACAGCCCCTTTTTTAATGCCTTTGGAAGGCTGGCTACCAATACCAATAATTTCTAACTCGCCCGTCTCATCATGAATTTGGCCCACCACCGTGACGACTTTAGAGGTGCCGATATCCAAGCCCACAACAAGATTTTGAACCTGATTTGATGACATACTACTCCCGCTCTCCTAACCACTTAATTGCAACGCCATTTTGATAACGCAAATCCACTCGCTTTACTTTTACGCCAAGCTCAGAAAACTGCACATAGATATCAAGCCATCTCTTAAGCTTGTCTATCGTGTCTTTTTTATCTACATAAATATCAATATTTTTATCCACTTTAATCAGCCAACTTCCAATATTGGTTACTTCAAGAGAGGTAAGCTGTAAATCTACTGATCTCAATAAAGGCGCCATTTTTCTATACATTTCTAAAACATAAAGTGCTTGATCATTTTCACCTGTTAAATATGGCAAATTTTCCTCATTTTTCCATCTTTTTCCAGGATTAAAAATATCACCGGTAAGAGAAAGCAGTGACGCCTCTTGCCAAACAGCAATAGCAACACGTTCTTTTAAATTAAGATTAATTGTTCCAGGCCATTGCCTCTCTACTGTCATACTTTCAATCCAAGGCATTTGATCAATACTGTGCTGAATTTTTTTTAGTTCAACAGCAAAAAAATTTGTATGAACAAGCTCCTTTAATTTCAGCTCAACCTCCTCTTGCTCAACATGAAGGAAGGGAGCTGTAATATTTACTTGCGTGACTGGAAAATGTAAGTTTTTAAACGATAACTGATCGCTGGAAAGTGGTAGTAAATCAATTATATTTGACGCAGAAAAATGAGCGCGATTTAACCATAAAATAAAACAGACAACGAGCAAAAAAATCAATGACATGATTTTTTTTAACCTTAATACAGCACCCAAATTAAAAAGCCCGTATATATTTTTTTCCATTAATCCTGTTTTCCGTTAAGAACGACTCAAACTCAAGAAGAAGGCAGCGTCTGAGCAAGTAATGTCAGCACCAACTGCTCAAAAGAAATCCCTGCTGTTTGGCTAGCAAGGGGCACTAAACTGCGTTCAGTCATACCCGGCACAGTATTCACTTCCAGCAAAAAAAACTCATTTGTTTTTTTATCACGCATCACATCAACACGTCCCCAACCAACACAACCCACCGAATGAAAAGCCTTTAATGCAAGACTTCTAATCGCTTCCTCCTCTTTTTCACTTAAACTAGAAGGACAATGATATTGCGTGTCTTTTGAGGCATATTTAGCGTTGTAATCATAGAACGCACTAGGTGTCACTAAACGAATAGAGGGCAGCGCTTTATTATCGATAATTGCAACGGTATATTCTTCGCCCAAAATAAACGCTTCCAATAAGATCTCATGATCATACTGACTTGCAAGCTCAATACAGGCGAGTAAATCCGTTATAGCATCACACTTACTCATGCCAATGCTTGAACCTTCAGAAATAGGCTTGACCATGACAGGAAAACGCAGCATAAGCGCTGTCAGCTCTTTTTCTGTAACGGAAGGTGAAACCAAATGAAAGGGCGGTGTTGGCAAACCTAAACCAGCCCACAGCAATTTAGTGCGATATTTATCCATCGCAATCGCAGAAGCGCAAACACCACTGCCGGTATAAGGTTTACCTAAATAATCAAGCAATGCTTGTATTTTTCCATCTTCCCCACCACGCCCATGCAGGATAATAAAAAAACGGTCAAAAGATAAAAGATCAGAAAAAAATTCAGGGGTAATAGCCATTTTATGTTCGCCCGGATCAAGGGGCGTTACATCGACACCCGCATGCTGTAACGCAGCGAGTACCGCCTTCCCAGAACGCAGCGAAATTTCTCTTTCAGCAGAAGCACCACCATAAAGCAGACCAACTTTACCAAACTGCTTGACATCAATCATGCTGTTACTCCTTATTTATTTTTTATCCCACACCTAGCAAGGTATCAAAACACAATGAACTCGCTGCAAACTGCTTAGCAATTAAACCAATATCGCCCGCACCTTGCATTAATAAAATATCATCATCCTGCAAACCTTGAGGTAATAAACGATATAACTCTTCACTATTTTCAATATAAAACGGTTCAATTTGACCTAAGTGACGAATGCTACGGCATAAACTACGGCTATCTGCACCATGAATAGGCTTTTCACCGGCACTATAAACTTCCATTAAAAACAACGTATCCACACGAGAAAGTATTTTGACAAAGTCTTCATATAAATCACGCGTTCGTGTAAAACGATGCGGCTGATAAACCATTACAATTCTTTTCAAAGGCCATGTTCGACGAATCGCCTGAATGACAACCTCCACTTCACGAGGATGATGGCCATAATCATCGATTATTTTTACAGAGCCACCGGCTGCCAGGTTAAAATCGCCTAATACCTGAAGACGCCTACCAACCCCCTCAAAATGTGCTAACGCTCTCACAATGGCTGCATCTTCTAACCCTTCTTCGGTTGCAATGGCAATAGCTGCTAAGGCATTTAAAATATTATGCTCACCAGGAATATTCAGTTTAACGTGTAACGCATGATGAGGCGCCGGCCTTAAAACCGTAAAAAACATTTGCATCCCTTCCTGGCTAATCTGTACTGCACGATAATCAGCTAGATCTTCAATACCGTAGGTGACGAAAGGGCGACCGACATCAGGAATAATATCTCGCACCACAGCATCATCTGAACATAAAATAGCTAAGCCATAAAACGGCAAATTATGAAGAAAAGAAATAAAAGTCTGTTTAAGTTTTTCAAAATTACCCTCATACGTCGACATGTGATCCTGATCGATATTCGTTACAACAGAAATAAGTGGTTGCAAATGTAAAAAAGAAGCATCGCTCTCATCTGCTTCTGCGACAAAATAACGACTTGCGCCCAATCGTGCATTCGTGCCTGTACCATTTAATATTCCACCAATAACAAAAGTAGGATCCAACCCTGCCTCGGCTAAAATCATCGCAATTAAACTCGTTGTTGTTGTTTTACCATGAGTGCCCGCAATTGCAATTCCGTGACGAAAACGCATTAACTCAGATAACATCTGCGCACGTGATACCACAGGAATTCGACTCACCTTCGCTGAAATAATCTCAGGATTATCAATCGTAATTGCGCTAGAAAAAACCAGTACATCTGCCCCTTCAATATTTTGCTCTTCATGCCCTATGAAAATTTTAGCGCCCATTTTAACAAGTCGATCTGTTACGCCACTTGCCTTTAAATCACTACCCGAAATACCATAACCTTGATTGATTAAAACCTCAGCAATACCAGACATACCAGAACCACCGATCCCTACAAAATGTACTTTTTTGATGCGTCTCATCGCAGGCATTCCTATTACTTTTTTAACTGCTATACCAAGCCCAACCACGTTATCAATGACGGCAGTCATTCATTATCTCCATTAAAGTCTCTGTGACGATTTGTACTGTTTTTGGATTAGCAAGTTTTCTGGCGCGTTCAGCCATGGCTAATAACTCATCTCGATTCAATAAGGGTTTAAGTTTTTCTGATAATAGATCAATAGATTCATGCTGCTGCCAGATGATGCCTGCCTTTGCATCAACCAAAATTGCAGCATTAT
Organism: Klebsiella pneumoniae; assembly: GCA_945860125.1. GTDB lineage: Bacteria > Pseudomonadota > Gammaproteobacteria > Pseudomonadales > CAMAPQ01 > CAMAPQ01. The sequence continues at coordinate 14,712 of CAMAPQ010000015.1, read as the reverse complement.
GCGTTTGATGATCGTCTACCGCGTGAGGATAGGGCACGAGTACAGCCCCCAAACCTGCCGACATTAACTCACTCAAGGTAAGTGCGCCTGCTCTGCAAATAACAAGATCAGCTCGTGCATAAGCTGCGGCCATATCATCAATAAAAGGCGTAACGTCCACAAGCAAATGTGAGCCCTTATAAGCGGCTTTAATCGAGGGAATATCAGCTTGTGCACCACACTGATGAATCACGCTCAAATGACAACTCATACGAGATAAAACAATCGGCACTGATTCATTTAAAGCCTGCGCACCACGACTACCACCCAACACCAAAATGGTCAGCACCGCTTTTCGACCTTTAAAACGGAACGAAGGAAGAGGTAAGTTCATAATCGCTTCACGCACAGGATTACCTGTGAAAATGACTTTTTCTGTCAAATTTAAACCTTTCGTTTTGGGAAAAGCGATAAAGACTTTATGCGCAATATAAGAAAGAACGCGATTTGTCATGCCAGAAATTGCATTTTGCTCATGAATTGCTAAAGGAATAGCCAAATACTTCGCAGCAAGACCTGCAGGACCAGAAACAAAACCACCCATACACAACACCGCATCAGGGCGAATATTTTTCAAGGCGCTAACAGCTTGAAAAAAAGCCGAAAATAAGTTGAAAAAAGCAGCGCCCCGCTTAAGCAGTGATTTACCACGTAAACCTTGCACATTAATCAGCGTGAGCGGTATCGCTTCTTTTTCAATCCATTGTTGTTCCATGCCACCTTGTGAGCCAATCCATACCACCGTGATGCCTGCGCGCTTTAAAGCATGCGCAACAGCAATACCAGGAAATACGTGTCCGCCTGTGCCACCTGCCGCAATTAATACGCACCGACTTTTCATGGTCTTCCCTTTTGCATAAGTCCTAAGCATTAAACTTTTCTTAAAGCGCCCGATCCTTTGCGTGATACTTCCGTTCCAATACGCAGTAAAAGTGCACTTAATGTAACGCTGACCACAAGACTTGTTCCGCCATAACTCACGAAAGGCAATGTAATACCTTTTGTAGGTAATACGCCAAGACTAACGCCGATATTAATCATGGCCTGCAACCCGATTAACATGCCAATACCCCATGCCAAGTAACCTGCAAAAAAGAACTCTTTACGAATAGCTTGTATGCCAATACGGAAGCTGGCCCAAAACAAACCAACAAAAGCCAAAATAACGCATACAGCGCCAACAAGACCTAACTCTTCAGCAAGCACCGCGTAAACAAAATCAGTGTGCGCTTCAGGCAAATAAAACAGCTTCTGCACACTGTTGCCTAAACCCACACCAAACCACTCGCCCCGCCCTATGGCAATCAAGCTTTGCGTCAGCTGATAACCTTTGTTGTAAGGATCCTCCCAAGGAGAGACAAAAGAAAAAACGCGTCCCATACGATAAGGCTCAAAAACAACCAATAAAATACCCGCAATTAAGAGGAGGCCAAACAATAAAATAAACTGGGAAATACGAGCACCACTTAAAAAGATCATGCTCATCGCTGAGCCCATAATGACAACAGCAGCGCCAAAATCCGGCTCGCATAATAATAAAAAAACAATGAGCAATAACACTATAAAAGGCTTTACAAAACCAATAAAAGTATTAAGTACTTCCTCTCTTTTTCTAACAAGATAGCCTGCTAAATACACCACAACAAATAGCTTCACAAACTCAGAAGGCTGAAGGGTAAACCCAGGAAGACGAATCCAGCGATGGCTACCATTCATTTTAATGCCTAAGCCTGGAATCCATACTGCAAACAGCAAAAAAAAAGAGAGAAGTAACGCTCTAGCACCCCATTTCTCCCAAAAAGAAAGGGGAAGACGATAAGCAAAACAACCAATAATAATCGATAGCATGAGATAAACAGTATGACGAAGCCAAAAATAATTAGAGGTTGACTTAAACTTTTGAGCATATTCTAACGAAGCAGACGTGACTAAAATTTCGCCAACCAATAACAAAGCAGCCGTTAAAAAAAATATCCACCGCTGCGCTTGATCCTGAAAAAGAAATTCCTGCCAACGATTATCAAAAGAAGCCTCTTTCGTCATTAACATGATTGAACACCCTGTTTCATTCTTATTCCTTTTTAAATTGCCGTGGAAAAAGCTTGCTCCTCGGCAAAAACAGCTTTAACAAATTGATCGCCTCGCTCTTCATAACCTGAAAACATATCAAAACTAGCGCAAGCAGGGGATAACAAAACACTGTCCCCTTTTTCAGCAATAAGCGCTGCACGCTGAACTGCATCACGAAGATTCGTAGCGAAATAACAAGCGGTATGATTTTTAATCGCCTCGTAAATAAGCGGCGCATCTTTACCCATCAAAATAACTTCACGCGCAAAAGAATGGAGCGGCGCTTGTAAGGACGTAAAATCAGCGCCTTTACCCACCCCACCTGCAATCAATACAATTTTACCAAGAGGATGTGACTCACCTAATCCCTTAATAGCAGCAAGCGTTGCACCTACATTTGTCCCTTTTGAATCGTTATACCAATCAACGCCTTTAAATTGGGTTACCCACTGACAACGATGTGGCAAGCCATGATAAATACTCAACGTATTGATCATCACTGGAATTGACAAACCAAACTGATAACCAATCGCTAAAGCGGCCAGTGCGTTTAATGCATTGTGCAATCCTGCAATATGCAGTTTTTTTTGTGGGAAAATGGGCTTTCCTTGAAAGGCAAGATAGGTCTCACCTTCAACAATCATCAAACCAAATTGTTTATCGCCTGGAATACCTGCCCCAAACGTTATCTGACTTACCGAAGGCGGCAGCAAAGGGCTGCTAAGAGAATCATCACGATTTAATACCGCTTTTTTACACCCGCGAAAAATACGATATTTTGCCTTCTGATATTCCAACATATGATCATAACGATCAAGATGATCCTCTGAAATATTAAGAATGGTTGCCACAACTGCATTGAGAGCATGAGTCGTTTCCAGCTGAAAACTAGATAATTCAAGCACGTAAACTTCCGCCTCATTCCCCAGCAAACTCAACGCAGGCGTCCCTAAATTACCCCCGACACAGACATGAAGACCGGCATCAAACATCATGCGCCCGACAAGATCTGTAACCGTACTTTTTGCATTAGAGCCCGTAATAGCAATAATAGGCGCGTCTATCTCCGCACAGAATAATTCAATATCACCCACCACAGGCACACCGACAGCTTGCGCTTTTTGAATGGCAGGCTCTTTAAGCGAGACACCCGGACTTAAAATAATTTTCTGTGCATTCATGAGAACAGCTTCAGAAAATTCGCCTAAAAAAAGCTCAACATCACTAAACTCACTCAGCATTAAATCAAAACCAGGTGGCTTTGCACGAGAATCAGTTACTTTAACAACAAAGCCTTTACCTTTAAGAAAACGGATACAAGATAAGCCTGTTTTGCCCAAACCCACGACCGCAATATAATCCTTATTTTTATCTAAAAGATTCGCAACGTTAGACTTCATACCAACAACCTTGAATTACCGAATTTTCAACGTAGCAAGACCTAAAAGCACCAAAATAACCGTAATGATCCAAAATCTAACAATTACTTTTGGTTCAGGCCACCCTTTTAACTCGAAATGATGATGAATAGGCGCCATGCGAAAAATACGCTTGCCTGTCATTTTAAAAGAAATAACTTGTAAAATAACGGAAACGGTTTCAAGCACAAAAATACCGCCCATAATAAAAAGCATGATTTCTTGGCGGATAATCACCGCGATGGTACCTAGAGCTGCACCTAGTGACAAAGCCCCGACATCGCCCATAAATACCTGTGCAGGGTAAGTATTAAACCATAAAAACCCTAAGCCTGCACCCACGAGCGCGCCGCATAACACAACCAGCTCACCTGCGCCTGGAATGTAAGGAAAATGCAAATATTCAGCAAAAGTATGGTGACCTGCGACATAAGCAAAAACACCTAAAGCACCTGCAACCATCACCGTTGGCATAATGGCAAGACCATCTAATCCATCAGTAAGATTCACAGCGTTACTTGAACCAACAATAACAAGATACGTAAAAAACAAATAACCCAAACCAAGATCAACAACAATATCTTTAAATACCGGGATAATTAACTGCGTTTGCTGCGGTTCCGTTGCCATTAAATATAAGACTAACGCCGCCCCAAAACCTGCTAAAGACTGCCAAAAATACTTCCATCTTGCAGGTAAGCCTTTCGCATTTTTTTCAATCACTTTACGATAATCATCTACCCAGCCGACCGCCCCAAAAATAAACGTAACAATTAGTACAATCCAAACATAACGATTACCAAGATCAGCCCATAATAAAGTGCTAAAACCAAGTGCTAATAAAATAAGTGCACCGCCCATCGTTGGCGTACCTTTTTTACTTAAATGCGACTGCGGCCCATCACTTCTGACAGATTGTCCAATTTGTTTGGCTATTAAATAGCGAATCAAAATTGGCCCTAACCATAAACTAAAAAAAAGCGCCGTCAAAACACCCAAAACACCTCTTAAAGAAATGTAGTGAAATACCGCAAAACCTGTATAAAAATCCTCAAGCAAAAGACTTAACCAAAACAACATATTTTTTCCTTTAATGCTTCTAATGCTTCAAACGCATCACGATTTTTTCCATACGACTCCCTCTGGAGCCTTTAACAAGAAAAAATGCTTTGGTTTTTAATTTTAAGGCAAGCACAGACTCAGCCTCTTCATGCGTTTTAAAGGCATATTTTTCACCTTTAAAATTTGAAATGGTCGCCGTTGAAAATAAGCCAATAGCTATCAAACAATCGATTGCATGCTGATTTGCTTGCTCGCCTAAAGTAACGTGAGCCATATCTGCATGCTCGCCTAACTCCAACATATCCCCTGCAATAAAAATCTTTTGAAAATCATGATTATTAACAGAAAAAAGACAGGAAAAAGCTTCAAAAGCCGCTTTCATTGATAAAGGATTAGCATTATAAGTATCGTCAATAATAAATATATTATCCGAGATTTTTTGATAAAAAAGCCTGCCTGGTACAGCCTGCACCTTTTCTAGTGCGCGCTTAATAAGCGATAAATCACTTACAAAAGGTAAAATACAAGCAATAGCAGCAAGTGCATTTTGAATATTATGCCCCCCCATTAAACGCCACAAAAAAACCAACTGACCTTGAGGCAGACGAACGGTGAGCTGATATAAATAATCAGAACAATCAAGCTGCTGCGTTTTGAGAAGGAAAACATCTGCTGTCGATTCAAGGGATGAAAACGTAATACGCTTTAAATGTTGGGTTTGTTGGAGATTCTTGCTAGCAAACGCAGTATCTAAATTAATAACTGCCATACCTTCCGCAGATAAAGCTTGATAAATTTCCATTTTGGCGCGAAAAACACCTTCTAAAGAGCCAAAACCCTCTAAATGAGCCTCACCGACATTATTCAACAAAGCAACATCCGGCCGCACAATATTACTTGTTAAGGCAATTTCACCTTGATGACTCGCCCCTAGCTCAAATACCGCGTAACGATGAGCTTCACTTAATCTTGCGCACATCAAGGGCACACCAATCTCATTATTCAAATTGCCTTCAGTATAAAGCACTGACTCCTGCGCATTTAAACCTTGAACACACACAGCTTCTTTTAAGATTGTGGCAATAATTTCTTTTACGGTTGTTTTACCGCAACTGCCCGTTAAAGCGATAACAGGCAAATTAAATTGAGCGCGAAAATATTTACCAAATAATTGCAATGCAACCGAAGCAGACTCAACCAACCAAAGATGAAAAGACTCACTTAATGTTTGTTGCGTTATTTTTGTTTGCGCATTCCACCACTGCCATTCAATAACTGCGCCTAAGGCTCCTTTTTCTTTTGCCTGAAAAAGAAAATCATGCGCATCATAACGAGGACCTTTAAGTGCAAAAAATAAATCTTCAGGCTTTGTTGAGCGTGTATCTGTTGAGCATATTCCCGTTGGAATACGGCACGAAGCAATCTGCGCCTGAAAAATACTAGCAGCGGTTATCAATGTCGCATTTAAGCAATGAGCAAGCTGATCCCAAGTTAAAAAATGAAGCGTCATAATTAAAATCCTTTAGAGGCCGTTACTTCAGCGGCGCTTCCTTTAATAAGGAAAAGCGCGTCTCTCACACTATTTTCATCAGAATAAGGATATTTAATACCTTGTATTTCTTGATAGGTTTCATGTCCTTTACCTGCAATTAAAATAATATCGGATGGTTTTGCAGCTTTCATCGCAATTAAAATTGCTTTTTTTCGATTAGGCTCAATCGTCACGCAAGATAAAGCCTCGGGCACAAATACACTAATTCCTGCCAAAATCGCATTAATAATGATGTCGCTGCTTTCAAAACGAGGATTATCATCCGTTAAAATAACGTTATCAGCATTCAGCGCTGCAATCTTACCCATAACCCCTCTTTTGGTTTGATCGCGATTTCCGCCGCAACCAAAAACACAAATAACCTTACCTGCTGCTATTTCCCTTAATGTTTTCAATACTTTTTCAAGCGAATCAGGCGTATGAGCATAATCAATAAAAACAAGCGGTTCTGATAAAACACACTGTAACCTCCCAGGGGGCGGCAATATTTTTTCAACAGTCCCCATAAGGGAAGATAGAGGAAAATCAAGCAAAAGCAATGTACCTAATACAGCGCAAAAATTACTGATATTGTAATTACCCCAAACAGGAAGATGACAGCTAAATTCGGCGCCAAAAACAGTGCCCTGAACAAGAGTGCCCTGCGCATCTACTTTTTTTTGTTTAATAAAAATGTCGGCCTCTGAATTAATCAGCGAATAAAATATCCGTTTTTTAGCCAACATACGTGCATCGGAAGCAAGCTTTAAACCTAAAGCATCATCAAGATTTAAAACAACTTTATTAAGATGCGGTAAAAAAAATAATTTTTCTTTTGCCTTGGCATAATTTTCCATATTGCCGTGAAAATCGAGATGATCTTGCGTTAAATTCGTAAAGACGGCTACTTCAAACTGAGTATTTGCAATGCGCCCTAATTCAATACCGTGCGATGAAACTTCCATTGCAATATGCGTAATATTACGCAAGAGGGCTTCACTAAAAAAACGCTGCAAACAAAGCGCATCAGGCGTTGTATTAGCAGTATGCGATAAATTATTCCAAGCGCCTAAACCTAAGGTACCGATCATTTCTGCTTTTATATCAAGCAAAGCCAACATCTGACTGAGCCAATAAGCACAAGTTGTTTTACCATTTGTACCGGTTATACCAATTACTTTGATTTTTTTTGAGGGAGAATCATAAAAATAACTAGCAAGGGAACCTAGCTTTTCGCGCAACTTAAATATATAAAAAACAGGGAAATTGCCCACAAAAGAAAGACTCAAAGACGAGTTATCGGTTTCAATAAAAGCGGCTGAGGCACCGTTTTTAATCGCTTCATTTAAATAGGCAGCACCATGATTATTGCTCCCTTGCAAGCCAACAAACAAAGCACTTGGCTTCACTTCTTTTGAGTTCAACACCACACTTTGTATTTCGTGATGATAAAAGGAGAGATCAATCAAACAAGAGGCGAGCCCGATCTCCCCCATATTCAAGATCAACTCACTCAATTTTTTTGCCATGACACCCTATCCGTTCAGCTTTAAATCATCTCACTGCAAACTGACTAGGTTGCATCATCAGCGCTTGAATAGGTTGAATGGTTTTATCTGGCGCTGCATTCTTAATTCTCAACAAATGATCCATAATATCGGCAAAAACAGGCGCGGCAACTTCACCCCCAAAATGCTTTTTTCCCTTTGGATCATCGATAATAACAACCATCGCAATTTCTGGCTTTTCAACAGGCGCAAAACCCACAAATAAAGAACGATATTCTTTTACATAACGACCATTCTGTACTTTATGAACGGTACCTGTCTTACCCGCCACTCTAAAACCATTTAAGTTTGCAGCGCGCGCGGTGCCTTCTTCACCTGTTACCGTTTCCAGCATGCGCGTTACAGACTCAGCCACATCTTCTTCTATCACTCTTTCACTGGTTAACTTATTTTTTGCATGCGCATCTCGCTTAATTAAACTAACAGGATGCTTAAGGCCACCGCTTGCTAATACCGCATAAGATTGAACCAACTGTAGCGCCGTTACTTCCATGCCATAACCAAAAGAAAGCGTGGCAACCTGAATATCTGCCCACTTATTTCTATGAGGTAAGGCACCCTTTCTTTCTCCTGGAAAACCAATGTCCAATTTTTTACCTAAACCTACGCGATCAAACACATTAACCAACGCTTGAGGCGGCATGCTTAAAGCAATTTTACTCGAACCCACATTACTCGATTTAGTAATGACACCTGTTACATCAATTAAACCGTAATTATGATGATCACGAATCATCTTCCGACCGACCTTGTAATAGCCTGGCGTTGTTTCAATTTGCGTCCAAGGATTAAATAAACCACTCTCTAAGCCTGCAACAACCGTAAAAGGCTTAACCGTTGAACCTGGCTCAAATACATCTGTTAGAGCACGATTACGCCCATTCTCTTTATCTAAACTTTTTAAATTATTAGGGTTATAAGAAGGTTGGTTAACCATGACTAAAATCTCGCCTGTTTTCACATCCAGCGCGACAGCCATGCCTGATGCAGCATTAAACGTCTGCACCCCTTTCAATAAAGCACGATAGGCAAAATACTGCATACGTAAATCAAGGGATAATTCAACATTTTGACCCGCTTCAGCTAAACGTAAAACCCCTAAATCTTCAACTACATGCCCCGCCTGATCTCGAACAACACGACGAAGACCAGATTTACCCGTTAGCGCCTCATTATTCGCAAGCTCTATGCCTTCTTTGCCTTTATCATCTATATCCGTAAAACCGGTAATGTGAGAAACAATTTCACCATGAGGATAATATCTTCGATACTCCGTCTCGCTATAAACACCAAGGATATTCAAACTAAGTGCTTTCTTAGCTTCTTCCGGCGGAAGACGTCTTTTAAGATAAACAAAGTCACGTGTTTTATTTTCTTTAATCAAAGTTTCTACAGAAGCACGAGACAAACCCAAAGAATCAGCCAATATAGGCCAATTTAGTGGTTTTTGGATTAGCTGCTTGGGGTTGATATAGATCGTTGTTACTGCCGTGCTAATCGCTAAAGGAATGCCGTTACGATCAACAATCATTCCACGATTAGCATTGAGCGTTACATCTCTCACAGCGCGTCTTTCACCTTCACCACGTAAAAACTCACCGTCCATAATATGCAAATGAAATGAACGGCCCAATAAAACAAAAGCCACCATCATAAAAAGAGATTGCACAGCATAAATACGACCTTGAAACACGCTCTTACTAGAGACATGAAGCGGCTTTTTGGCACTTTTTTTCTTTAAAAAATCACGAGAGAAAAAATGAATACGCCTACTCATAATGAGCCTGTCCTTCTTATCACGATCGTTTCCTTTGAATTAGGAAGCAGCATCCCCTGCTCCACCGCTATTTTTTCCACCCGAGCCATTGAAGCCCAGGCATTTTGCTCCACTAATAACTGCAACCACTCTGACTGATAGGCATCACTTTCTTTTTGAAGCTGATACAGCTTTGCTGTTTCTTTACGCACCCAAAATTTACTATAAGCCACACCAACGCCACTTAAAAAAATCAAAAAAACAAGCACGCCTGCCAATATCCATTCTTTATTCCACAGCATGCCTAAAGCTCCTACATTAACTTTTCAGCCACTCTTAACAGCGCGCTGCGCGAGCGAATATTTGTTTCAACTTCACAAGATTCAGCTCGAATAAGCTTCCCAATTTTTTTAATCCGTCGTTTTATATCTTTTTCCAAAATCGGCAATTTATCTGGCAAATTTGAGTTTGACGCTTCCTGAATAAATGACTTTACCAAACCATCTTCGAGTGAATGAAAAGAAATAACGACCAATCTTCCGCCCACCGCCAAAACATCTAAACTTGCTTCAAGCGCTTTTTTAATTGCCATAAATTCATTATTTACCGCAATGCGAATGGCTTGAAAACAGCGAGTTGCAGGATGTTTATTTTTTTCCCATTTAGGGTGCGCAAGCTTAATAAGCTCGGCCAACTCAGTCGTCGTCTGTATTTTTTTTAATTTTCTTTTCTCAATTATGGCTTTAGCAATTCTAGGGGCATAACGCTCTTCACCAAACTCGCGAAAAGCTCGTATCATTTCAGGCTCAGATACACCATGTATCCAGCTATCTGCCGTTAAAGATTGTGATTGATCCATGCGCATATCTAAAGGACCTTCCCTTAAAAAACTAAATCCACGATGGGCCTCATCCAGTTGTGGAGAAGACACGCCCAAATCAAATAATATGCCGTCAATTTTTCCACTCAAGCCGTGCTCATTAATATGCTCAGCAATATTTTCAAAAGAATCATGAACAATCATCACTCTGTCATCTGATTGAAATAATTCTCTTGCAACCTCAATTGCATCGTTATCTCGATCCATTACGATCAGGCGACCTTCAGCACCCAAATGACAAAGGATGTTTTTTGCATGCCCGCCACGACCAAAAGTTGCATCGATATAAATGCCAAAAGGCTTAATATTCAGGCTTTCAATCGCTTCTACCAACAATACACTCTGATGCAACATAACAACTTAAACCTTATCTTTACTAACACAACAACAAAGACAATTACGACAGAAAAAATCACCACAAAGACATTCTCTACTAAAGACAATCTCTACAAAGACAACAACTTTAATTCAACAGGCAATTGCTCATTCTCATCAAAGCGCAGCCATTCTTCTCTTTTTAACTGCCAACTTGCCGCATCCCAAATTTCAAATTTTTTGCCCTGCCCAACCAACACCACATCTTTTTCAAGTTTCGCGTAATCACGTAACGGGCTAGGTAACAGTATTCTGCCTTGAGCATCTACTTCACAATCCGCTGCATGACCAATTAATAAACGTTGAATCTTGCGAGCAGCATTATTAACATTGGGTAAATCAGCAATTTTCTGCGCCACTTCATCCCAATCTTTTAAACAATAAAGGAGTAAACAACGCTCTTCGATATCAATGGTAACCACCATCATTCCGCCATTTTCCGAAGACACAGCAGAGCGAAATCTTGCCGGCAGGCTTAATCTTCCCTTAGAATCTAATGTGACTTCGTTGACGCCTCTAAACACAATAAAAACCACTTCCCTTTATATAATTTGTTTTCCACAATTTTCCACTAAATTCCACAATTTTCCACTTTTTTCACTATGGGTGGCAAAAGTCGCCTTGTCAAATACGCGAAAAAAAAGTAAAAAACAGTAAAAAAAGGGAAAAGAGCTGATTTTGTCTTATAAAAAACAAGGTAAAACCAAGTAAATTAAGGATAATCTGGACAAAATTTGACCAGCCAACCGAGAAGCTAATGAAGCAACCAGCAATCGACTAAAAGAAAAGACATCCTTAGATTATTTTAAGATAAAAAATAACATTTTTAAAACAAAAAATAATTAATCGCAAATATATATGGGATTTGCAATGCTCTTTAGATTGAGACGGAAAAATTAGAAATACAGAAAATACGACTTTTATAAAAACACACCGCCACAACCAAATAATATCTTTTTGATGCGCTGACTATTTAACCTCTTGCTAAGCCAAACAAAATCATTACAATGGCGCGCTGTAAATTTATCGAACAAAAAATAACCATGGAAGTAACATGCAGCGTTATCTTTTCTCTTTCATTTCTATCATTTTATCACTTATTTTAAGTGCTTCTGCGGTTATAGCAGATGACAGCGTGGGCGTGTTACCGGGCGCGCTTAGTGTCTCACCGGGGGGCGGCGCAACGTATCAGATTCCTGTGCAAGTACCACCTGGCATTAATGGCGTGCAACCAGAAGTCGCACTTACCTACAATAGCCAAGCGGGAAATGGGTTGCTCGGCATCGGTTGGAGTTTATCAGCAAGCTCTGCCATTACGCGCTGTGCGACGACGCTAGAACAAGATGGTTTGGTAGATGGGGTCGATTTTGATAGTAACGATCGTTTTTGTTTTAACGGGGCACGTTTAGTTTTAGTCAGCGGCATTCAAGGGGGCGCAGAATCTGTTTATAAAACAGAAAGTGATTCGCAAATTAAAGTGATTGCCAGACAATCTTCAGGTATCGGCCCTGCTTATTTTGAAGTGTTTAAGCCAAACGGCATGGTGGAAGTGTATGGTTACACGGCTGATAGCAAAGTTTATCAAAATGGTTCTTATAATATTGCCGAGTGGCGTTTATCGCTTGAGCAGGATCGCAGTGGTAACAAGGCGAGTTACACCTATATTGTTGATAGCGTACAATACACCCATTATTTAAGCAAAATTGACTATAACGGGTACAGCATTGAGTTTGTGTATGAGGCGAGAAGTGATATTTCCAGCGGCTTTATTGCGCCCAACACCAAACTTGCCATGGATAAAAGATTATCGTCCGTGCTGGTTAAAGCTGGCGCCACGCTCACCTTTAAATATTTGATTGGCTATTCGAGTAATACCGTATCCACCGTGAGCAGCATTAGCCAGTGCTCTAATTTAATGCCTGCGTTAAAACCAATTTTACGGTAACAAGCGAAATTACCCCCGCGGCGCATAGTTATAATAATAGTTGGACGAACACCTATTTTGCAGGTGCGAATGGTAAAAGCCGCGGCGGTCAGCATGCGGATATCAATGGCGATGGATTAGAAGATCTTATTCAGCTTTATTACACAAGCACAGGAGCTGAAAAACGTGTTTTTCTAAATAATGGTTCTACTTTTACTTTATCGACGACTTATACAAATTCTTTACCAGATCTGTTCTTTAATCATAATGAGGGTAACGATGCAGGGACGCGTTTGGCGGATATTAATGGCGATGGTTTGCCTGATTTAATTCGTCTTTTTGAATATACAACACCGCCACAATATGGCGACACACCTGTTACCTCATCACAAAAACAAGTGTATTTAAATACCGGTTCTGCTTTTGTTTCTTCTTCATCCTATACCACAAGTTTACCCAATGCTTTTTTTGCAAGTACCGAAGGGCGGGATATGGGTACACGTCTTGTTGATATCAATGGCGATAACCTGCCTGATTTAGTGCAGATGTATTATGGCATAGCGGGCAGAATGAACGCGCACTTGAATACGGGAACAGGTTTTCAGTATTCAAGTGCTTACTCTACAGGCCTAGCAAATAGCAACATGTTTTTTTCAGGTTTTGGTGACCGAAGCGATATGGGCACACGTTTGGCGGATATTAATGGTGACGGCTTAGTTGATTTAATTCAGCTATATAAGCCTTCAAACTGGGATTATGGTAATAACGAACAACTTAAAGTTGCTATCAATACCGGTAGTTTTTTTGACTTAAATAATACCTATAACAATGGCCGTATTCCCAATACTTTCTTTTCGGGTAGCACTACAGACGGTGCGGGAACTCACGATATGGGAACTCGCCTTGCCGATATTAATGGCGATGGCCTGCTTGATCTGATTCAATTGTATTTACCAGTAGATGGAAGTACCCCGCAAAGACGCACGCATTTAAATACAGGGAAACAGTTTGAAGAAGCAATCTCTATTTTTTACGTTGAAGATTATTATATTTCAGACAGCGCCCGTAATTCATTAGGCACGGAAATATTTGATGTAAATGGCGATGGTGCGGAAGATATAGTTCAATCTTATCAACCTTTGGCAGGCGGTTATTACGGCGGTGCCTTACAAAAAAGAGTGCTTTTATCCAAGAAAAAAAGCATCAAACTAAGTGAGGTGGTGGATTCCTTAGGCGGACGTCAAAAAGTCAGTTATGGTTTGGGCACTAATCGAAGTTTGTATCTACCCGCATCCCCTTCCACCTATCCGCTGATGAGTTTAGGCAATCCCGGCTTCCTCGTCTCTACCTTGCAAACCGACAATGGCAAAGGCGGTTTTAATAGTCTTTCTTATCAATATGAAGGTTTAAAAGCGCATTTACGAGGTTTAGGCGGTTTAGGTTTTAGAAAAATCATTACTAAAGATCTTACCACCGGTTTAATTGCGGAGGCGACTTATAGTCAGGATTGGCAAAAACGTACCGTGGGCATGAGTGAGTTACAGATTAGCAAAACATCATCAGGCCAAGTATTATCCGAACAGCGCGCCCGGCTCGAAAATAAATATGCCGGTATTCGCAGTAATATTTTCTTACCCGTCACCACACTTTCCACCCAAAAACAGTGGGATTTAGATAGCACTTATATCAGCACCAGCGCTTCTGAAAGTCAGTTTGATGCAAATGGTAAAGTGGTTAAAACGATTTCTTGCGCAACGGAATCTTCTTTTTATGAAGGGCTTGTCTCTTGTGATGCCATGGGCATTGTCACAAAGCATGAAGAAAATACCTTTAGTTATTTTGCGGATGAACAAGTTGCGAATTTACCAGGGTTACTCGCGCAAAAACAAACCATCTCAACCGTGCCTGAAACGAATACCTATCAACCTGTGCTTAGCACACGCGTTACCAGCTTTGATTATTATCTAGATCGCGGTTTATTAAAATCTGAAACCGTGCAACCAGGGTCGTCACTTACGCTCACCAAAAGTTATACTTATGATGCAAAAGGTCAAATTTTAACCTCAAGCTTAAGTGGGCCGGATATTAC
>CAMAPQ010000014.1 GCA_945860125.1 Klebsiella pneumoniae | reverse complement strand
ACTTTTTTTTCTAAAAGCCTAATTTTTTCAGCCTTTTCCATGGTAACGATCCTGGTTACTTAGCAACAAGGCATAGCGTCATACAAGTTGGAAAAAATAGCAAGAAAAAATCACGCTTGGCAATGTAGTTTCAAGGGGTGATCACTTACAGTTTTTTATAAAAATAAAGGGGGAGCTTGTTCGGTACTTGCTCCCTTTTTTCTATTCTAAGTGGCTAGTATTCTAAGCAGCTAGCATTCTAAACGTTTAGTTATTCTAAATAGCCAACATCTAAATGATTAAAGCTGCTTCTTTATGCCGTCTCCCTTTCTTCAATTTTTATTATAGGCTTTGCGTCTATTTTAGTTTGAATGGTTAGCTGGTCATTTTCTTGGTTTACTAGTGCATTAGCCTCTAGGGTGTTTTCACTTTCTCTAATATTAACCGCGTGTTGCCCTTTAGGCGCTTCGCGTTCATCGTAAGAGATTTCTTGCCCTGCCTTAAGGGTTTTATAACCATCCATGTTAATGTAGGAGTAGTGTACAAATAAATCGTCACCACCATTATCAGGACGAATAAAACCGTATCCTTTGGCGTTATTGAACCATTTAACTTTCCCAGTTGCCATACTTATAATCCCTCTTGGTTAAACTGAATATTTTTTCAGTCTTGCCAGACAAGTTAACACCATTACTTCCTTGATCGAACAAAAAGCGCACGATAAATAAAAATTTATGTATGCTTTATATCTCATCAAACCTAAACAAAAGAAGAAGCCAGCATGGCTTCTTATATGATGTTATACAGAGTTTACCTTTTTGCGTCTAGCCCTGAAAACACAAAAAAAATCAAATATTTCAAGGGCATGAAAAACGTTTAAAAAAGTAAAAATGCTGTAAAATTTTCAACATAAGTGTCGGTAATTGCAGCATCTTCGGAATTGTAGTCTACTTTTAATGAGGGATAAAAATATTTTTGTTAAACTTCATCGGTGAACATGTAAAGTGTAACTTAACACTAAGTAATCGCTCATTTTTTAGTAAATAAGCTTATATTTTGAACTAGGGTTTATGAGATTTATATATGAGTAAAAACCCATTCTTTCATCTAGTATTAAATCAGGTGGATGGTCATTCTCCTGGAGTTGAATCTGGTCATGAGCTGGTCTTAGAAGAAAATGCTCAGCTAGTGAAACCACCGCCCATGTACTGTGTTGTAATGCTGAATGATGATTTTACGCCAATGGATTTTGTTGTTCATGTTTTGGAGTATCTTTTCAGTATGCCAAAAGAGAAAGCAGCACAGATTATGTTTGAAGTGCACACGCAGGGTAAGGCTCGGTGCGGCATTTTTACAAAGGATGTAGCAGAAACAAAAGCGACGCAGGTAATTCAGCATGCAAGGGAGAATCAGCATCCTCTATTGTGCGAGATTGAGCCAGTTTTAGATTAGAACAATATAATTAAGACAGGCGTGGCTTCGTTTTTATATAAGGTATAAAAGGGTGACGGAAATGTTAAGTAAAGACTTAGAGCTCACGTTGAATTCTGCATTTCGTCAAGCGAGATCGAAGCGGCATGAATATATGACGGTTGAGCATCTATTGCTTGCTCTTCTCGATAATGACGCTGCTGCTAAAGTATTAAGAGCAGCAGGAACTGATTTAGATGAATTAAGAGCAGATTTAACAAATTTTGTTGATTCTACAACCCCCCTTATTCCTTCTCATGATGCTGATAGGGAAACGCAGCCAACGCTGGGTTTTCAGCGAGTATTACAGCGTGCTGTTTTTCATGTTCAGTCTTCTGGTAAGAAAGAAGTGACAGGTGCAAATGTTCTGGTTGCTATTTTCAGTGAGCAAGAAAGCCAGGCTGTTTATTTTCTTAAAAAGCAAAGTGTTGCCAGAATTGATGTTGTTAATTATATCGCTCATGGCATTACGAAAGTTGCTGATGATCATCAGCCTGGGCATGATTTACATGCTTCTCATCATCATGAGCAACCAGAGAGTGAGGAGAGTGCAGGTCAAGAAAGCTCAGCAAAAAGTCCGCTTGAGTCATATGCGACAAACTTAAATGAGTTGGCGGCAGTAGGACGAATTGACCCTTTAGTTGGGCGCGAGTCTGAGATTGAAAGAACAATCCAAATTCTGTGTAGAAGAAGAAAAAACAATCCTTTATTGGTTGGTGAGCCTGGCGTGGGCAAAACAGCAATAGCCGAAGGTTTAGCCAAGATGATTGTTGAAGAGAAAGTGCCGGATGCAATTGCGCAGAGTACTGTTTATACGCTTGATTTGGGTGCTTTACTTGCAGGCACAAAATATCGTGGTGATTTTGAAAAAAGATTTAAGGCTTTGCTTGCAGAGTTACAGCGTCGAACCCATGCTATTTTATTTATCGATGAGATTCACACCATCATTGGTGCAGGTGCAGCTTCCGGCGGCGTAATGGATGCCTCTAATTTACTAAAACCGCTACTTGCTTCAGGGCAGGTAAAATGTATTGGTTCAACAACTTATACTGAATATCGTGGTATTTTTGAGAAAGATCGAGCTTTAGCCCGACGCTTCCAAAAGATTGATGTGCCAGAACCTTCGGTGGATGAAACTTATCAGATTTTAAAAGGTTTAAAGTCGCGTTTTGAAGATCACCATCAAATTCGTTATTCAGATAAAGCACTGTTTGCTGCGGTTGAGCTTGCAGAGAGATATATCAATGATCGTCATTTGCCTGATAAAGCCATTGATGTAATTGATGAGGCGGGTGCTTATCAACGTTTACAGCCTGCGAGCAAGCGTAAAAAAGTAATTAATGTGGCAGATATTGAAAATATTGTCGCCAAAATTGCGCGTATCCCCCCTAAAAATGTGTCAGCTTCAGATAAAGAAATTTTAAGGAATTTGGATACTGAATTGAAAGGTCGTGTTTATGGTCAAGATGTGGCTGTGGGCGCGGTAACAAACGCTATTAAGCTTTCTCGTGCAGGTTTAAAGTCGCCTGAGAAGCCTGTGGGTTGTTTTCTTTTTGCAGGTCCAACAGGCGTGGGTAAAACAGAGCTTACCCGCCAGCTAGCGAGTGTTCTAGGTATCGAGTTAATTAGATTTGACATGTCTGAGTACATGGAGCGTCACACGGTTTCTCGATTGATTGGCGCGCCTCCAGGTTATGTTGGTTATGATCAAGGCGGTCTTTTAACGGAAGCAATAACAAAACATCCGCATTGTGTTTTGTTATTGGATGAAATTGAAAAAGCACATCCTGAAGTATTTAACCTTTTATTGCAGGTTATGGATCATGGTTCCTTAACTGATAATAATGGTAGAAAAGCTGATTTCCGTAATGTTGTGCTTGTTATGACCACTAATGCTGGTGCAGAAGAAATGGGGCGCGCATCCATTGGCTTTACGTTCCAAGATCATTTATCAGATGGCCTTGAGAAGCTTAAAAAGACTTTTACACCTGAGTTTAGGAATCGTTTAGATAGCATTATTCAGTTTAATGGTCTTGATTTTAATGTGATTCGCAGTGTGGTAGATAAATTTTTAGGCGAGCTGCAAGCTCAGCTTGTTGAGAAGAAAGTAAAGGTAAAAATTGATGACAATGTTCGTGCTTGGCTTGCGCATAATGGTTACGATGCCAAAATGGGTGCAAGACCTATGGCAAGATTGATACAAGAAAAGATTAAAAAACCACTTGCTGATTCTATTTTGTTTGGAGCGTTATCAGGTGGCGGCGAAGTACATGTTCAGCTTGATGAAGCAGAAGATAAGCCAAAATTTGTCTACGAGGCTTCGGATGAAGTTGTTCATGAGGCGCATGAGTAATTGTTATTTATAATGCGCTCGCACGAAGAATTTTGACAAAACGACGACGGCGCATTTTTACGGTTATTTTCTTTGCGCCGTAAATGATCACCTGCTTTGCGCCCAGTATGCAAAGATCTGAGATTATGCGCAGGATCTGAGATGTAGCGCCTTACTTCACTCGGAAGGTAATTCTTCCTTTGCTTAAGTCGTAGGGTGTAAGGCTAACTTTGACTTTATCTCCTGTTAATATTTTTATGTAATTTTTTCTCATTTTTCCTGAGATATGTGCCGTTACAACGTGACCATTATCCAACTGAACCCTAAACATTGTATTGGGTAAAGTATCCGTAACAGTACCTTCCATTTCAATCAGATCTTCTTTTGACATACTTCAATCCTTATTATCTCGCGTGCGCAAATTTTCAAGACTGCGGATTTTGCATTAAAAACTACTAATTGAAAAGAGTAAACCATTAATTATTCGCATCAAATAAGTTGCCATTGATTATCCACATAAACTTCAAAGGGTTTAAACTCACTTTTATAGTTCATTTTTTTGCATGCTTTGATCCAATAGCCAAGAAAAACATATTCTAAGTTACGGTTTTTTGCTTCTTCAATTTGTTTTAAAATGGCATAAACCCCTAGGCTTCTTTTTAGAAAAGGCGTTGAGTAAAAAGTATAAACAGCAGAAAAACCATTATTTAAGATGTCCGTTACTGCGACAGCAACCAGTTCATTTTTAAGTCTAAATTCTAAAAAATAAGTATGACTCCATTTGCTTAATAAGAACGAACGAAACTGATCTGGTGAGGGAGGATGCATATCACCATCGTTATGTCTTTCACTGATATAGCGTGCATAAAGATTAAAATATTCGTCTGTATAAGAAGGCGAAACAAAAGCGATTTCTAGATCCTTATTTTTCTCCCAAATTCTTTTTTGTTTGCGGTTATGCTTAAAGATTGAAGTAGGAATTCTCACGGGAAGGCAGGCGTTACAATTTTGGCAGTGAGGGCGATATAGATAATCGCCGCTTCGCCGAAACCCTCTATCAGACATATAGCTATAATTAGCTGGCGTGATGATAAGTCGAGGGTCAACAAACAAAGTCGTTGCATCTTTGCGTGGTAAGTAGCTACAGTTATGACTCGGCGTAATAAAAAACTTTATGTCATTTAAATTGGCGCTGGTGCTTTCTTTTTTTGCCTCGGCAATCCATTGTTCTTCATTCAACGTTTCATTCTCCACGACTTGCATTACCCTTTTTTGTTTTTCAACTAAAAAATTAAAAAGTACATATTCAAAAAGTAAGATCAAGAATAGAAGAGTCTTGAGTAATTTCCCAATATTAATATTTATTCTATTTTCAGATTGGCGATTTTTTTGCGTCTCTTGTTAAGCGCTCTTGCTGCGATTTTTATAGCAACCACGAAATTGATTAATCAAAAAAAAGACTGAAAGGCGTGTGCCACGGCGCATCGTCTCGTGGAAAAGAAGCATAATGTTTAAGGAGTATTTTAAATTCACTTCTTGGAATGGTCGTTGAGCCTAAGCTTTCAAGGTGTGAGTTGGGTACTTGGCAATCAATCAGTGGAAAACCAAAAGAGGCAAGATGTTGTACTAAATAAACAAAAGCAACTTTTGAACTGTTAGTCGCAAAACTAAACATGGACTCTCCAAAAAATAACTTCCCTAAAGTAACGCCATATAGCCCACCCACCAACTTATTTTTTTGCCAGCATTCTATAGAGTGCGCATAACCTTGTTGGTGTAGTTCGTTATAGGATTTTTGTATTTGTTCAGTAATCCATGTGCCTTGTGCATTTTTTCGTGGTGCACGACATGCCTCAACAACTTGAGAGAAAGCAGTGTCGTAAGTAACGTGAAATAAGCCTTTTTTCAAAATACTCCTAAGGCTTTTTGCTATTTTTAGTTCGGAAGGATAAATAACCGCACGTGGATTGGGCGACCACCAAAGAATAGGTTGTTGTTCATCAAACCAAGGAAAAATACCTGAAGCATAGGCGAGAAGGAGCCTTTGAGTAGAAAGGTCACCCCCCATAGCAAGAAGCCCGTTAGGTTCTTCAAGCGCGCTCTCTATGGGGGGAAAAATCATCTTTGCTGAAAGAAGGGGCAGCACTAACTATTTATCCAGAAATTTTTCTGCATCAAGTGCTGCCATACAGCCAAAACCTGCGGAGGTAATTGCTTGACGATAGACATGGTCAGCGACATCGCCTGCTGCAAAAATACCTGGGATACTCGTTGCCGTTGCATTGCCTGATAATCCGCTTTTAATTTTAATATAATTGTTTTCGTCAGTTTCAATTTTTCCTTTGAATAGTTCGGTATTGGGTGAGTGACCGATCGCGACAAATAAGCCATGAACTTCTACTTCTTTCAATTCGCCTGATACCGTAGATTGCAATCTTAGTGCTGTAACGCCTGAGTTATCACCGAGAACTTCATCAATTGAGTGATTCCATTCAATCGTTATTTTTCCTGCTTTCACTTTTTCAAATAATTTATCTTGCATGATTTTCTCAGCTTTAAATTTATCTCTTCGATGAATAAGTGTGACATGAGAGGCAATATTAGAAAGATAAAGCGCTTCTTCAACGGCTGTATTTCCGCCACCAATCACAGCAACTTTTTTATTGCGATAGAAAAAACCATCACATGTTGCGCAGGCACTCACACCTTTACCTTTGAAGGCCTCTTCTGAAGGAAGGCCAAGATATTTAGCAGAAGCCCCCGTAGCAATGATTAACGCATCGGCCGTATAACAGCCTGAATCGCCGGTTAAGATAAAAGGGCGTGCAGATAAGTCTGCGGTATGAATGTGATCAAATATAATCTGTGTATTAAACCTTTCTGCATGTTTTTGCATTCTTTGCATGAGCTCAGGGCCTTGCAAGCCTTCTGCATCACCTGGCCAATTATCTACTTCTGTCGTGGTGGTAAGTTGTCCGCCTTGTTGTAACCCTGTGATTAACACAGGGTTTAAGTTGGCGCGCGCCGCATAAACAGCAGCAGCGTATCCGGCAGGGCCTGAGCCTAAAATAAGGAGGCGAGCATGTTTGATTGGGTTCATAAAAAAGTCCTGATTTTTTCAGTTGGGAGGCAGCGTCTTTTCATACGTATAAAATGATTATCCCTATTCAAGCAAAGCAATCTTATAAACTCAAGTTTTATTCTCTTTAATTATCTTTTAAATAGCATTTTTTAGAGCAAATTCTGCTGCAAATTATTTTGTTTTTTTTTAGAAAAAAAGTTATAAAAAGAGCTTGCACAGATAAATAAATTTGCGCATAATGCGCAACTCGCTCGACGAGCAAATGTCCCCTTCGTCTAGAGGCCTAGGACACCGCCCTTTCACGGCGATAACAGGGGTTCGACTCCCCTAGGGGACGCCATTTTAGAGTCTTTCAATATGGACATTATTCTAAAAATAAAATTTAGCTTAGCTTTTTAAGCTAAAACTAAGAAAGAGCAAATTCTTGCAGAATTTTAAAAAATACCAAAATCTCTCACTCTTTATATCACCCCTTATCTTTTGCAAAAATTCCAATTTAAGGAACGTAATTTTTTGCTGAGCTTGTTAAAGTTGTGAATAACTTAAAACAAGTTCGTTGCATTAAAAGCTAAGAATTTAGCCTGCTGTTTGTTTTTTCTAGAATACCCTCTGCGTCAAGATGACATGCTTTCAGCATTTGCGCATGAGTGCCATGATTAACAAATCTATCAGGCAAACCTATTTGAAGAAGGCTCGCATTTAATCCCTTTTCATTTAAAAACTCACTCACGGCAGAACCTGCACCACCTGCTACCGTATTTTCCTCAACGGTGACGAGTAGCTCATAATCTTTACGAAGTTGAACAATCATTTTTTCATCCAGCGGTTTAATAAACCGCATATCAGCGACTGTTGCATTCAATACTTCTGCGGCTTTTAATGTGGCTGAGAGTGTTGAGCCAAAACTTAAGAAAGCAACTCGCGCACCTTCTCGTTTTATAATGGCTTTTCCAAGAGGTATAGCAGACATTTTGGTTTCAATCTGCACGCCTGTTCCTGTTCCTCTGGGATAACGAACAGCTGCTGGGCCTGCATACTTAAAGCCTGTATATAACATTTGTCGGCACTCATTTTCATCGGAAGGTGCCATGATGATTATATTTGGAATGCAGCGAAGGTAAGTTAAATCAAAGCTACCCGCGTGTGTTGGCCCATCTTCTCCTACGAGACCCGCCCGATCAATTGCAAATAAAACATCTAAATTTTGAATGGCAACATCATGAATTAGTTGATCATAAGCACGTTGTAGAAAAGTTGAATAGATCGCAACAACAGGTTTATAACCCTCACACGCAAGGCCTGCTGCAAAAGTAACGCTGTGCTGCTCTGCGATTGCTACATCATAATATCGATCAGGATAACGTTTTGAGAAGTCAACCATCCCAGAACCTTCTCTCATTGCAGGGGTAATACCCACTAATTTTCCATCTATTTCTGCCATATCACACAACCACTGACCAAAAATATCTGAGTATTTAGGTTTGAGTTGTTCGGTAGTGGTAGATTTTTTTTTCGGCTCAATTTTTGACAGGGCATGATAAGCGATAGGATCTTCTTCTGCCGGAAGAAAGCCTTTTCCTTTTTGGGTAACGATGTGTAGTAATTGCGGCCCTGGACGATTTTTTATTTTTTCAAGTGATTCAATAAGTTGATCAATGTCATGACCATGAATAGGGCCAATATAATTAAATCCCATCTCTTCAAACAAGGTGCCAGGACAGACCATGCCTTTAAAATGTTCCTCTGTTTTTTTGGCAAAGCTTAAAGCATTTGGGCTACCTTCT
Source organism: Klebsiella pneumoniae (assembly GCA_945860125.1). GTDB lineage: Bacteria > Pseudomonadota > Gammaproteobacteria > Pseudomonadales > CAMAPQ01 > CAMAPQ01. The sequence continues at coordinate 35,925 of CAMAPQ010000014.1, read as the reverse complement.
AATATTTTCTTGCTGCCTTCGCGCAAAGAATGATAAGTGCGGCTTGCAAGAATCCGCGCAAAATAATTGGAAAGACCGCCAACGTTTTCTGAAATTGACATCCGATTATCATTTAAAATCACCAGTAAATTAGCTTTTTCATGACCGGCATGATTTAACGCTTCAAATGCCATGCCGGCAGTCATGGCCCCATCTCCAATTACGGCAACACATTTTCTTTTTATTCCAGCAAGTTTGTTGGCAAGTGCCATTCCTAGTGCCGCGCTAATAGAGGTGCTTGAATGTCCTACACCAAAAGTATCAAACTCACTTTCTTCTCGGCATGGGAAGCCTTTAATCCCTTCTTGTTGTCTTAAGGTAAAAAGTTGTTCTCGTCTGCCGGTTAGAATTTTATGTGGATAGGCTTGATGTCCCACATCCCATACCACTCGATCAAAAGGGGTATTAAAAACATAATGTAGTGCAACTGTGAGCTCAATTACGCCTAAGCCTGCACCAAAATGCCCCCCTGTTTGCCCTACAAGATAGAGTAAAAAAAGGCGTAACTCTCTTGCAAGTTCGGTGAGTTTATCAGATGGCAATAAACGTAAATCTTCTGGCTTTTGAATTTTATTCAGCAGCGGTGTGTGAGGACGCGTCAGAGGGATATCAGTAAACATACTTTTAAAACATCAAATAAGTAAATATAAAATTAAACTACAATAAGCCTGCTATTTTAAACACTTTGTAGCAATATAAGATAGAAGCTATTAAAAGGCTATTTTGTGCGCTCAATGACAAACCTTGCGAGCGCTTTTAGCAGGCTGCTATTTTCGCCCAAAATACTCACCGCTTTTTCAGCAGACGCAATGAGATTCTCTGCTTCTTCTTGTGCTTTTTTGAGCCCCAAACTTGAAACGTAAGTATTTTTTTGTTGGCTTAAATCTTTTCCTGTTTGTTTGCCAAGCAAAGCAGTGCTGGTTGTGCTATCTAAAATGTCATCTTGTACTTGAAAAGCAAGACCAATGAGCTCACCGTATTTTCTTAAGTGACTCATCACCTTTGTATCCGTAATTTCACAGGCGATAATTCCCATTTCAATGCAACATGAAATAAGTTTTCCTGTTTTAAGGTGATGGATAAGATTTACTTTTTCGCGTGAGGCGGTGTGCCCCGTTTCTTTTAAATCTAAAGCTTGACCTGCCACCATGCCTTGCATGCCAGAAGAAGTCGCAAGCTGGCTGATCGCAGCCACTTTTTGTGTGGCTGTTAAGTGAGCTGAGTCTGCAATAATTTGAAAAGCCAATGCTTGAAGGCTATCGCCTACTAAAATCGCTGTCGCTTCATCATAAGCGATATGGCATGTTGCCTTTCCTCGTCTGAGATCATCATTATCCATCGCAGGGAGGTCATCGTGCACTAATGAATAGGTGTGAGTTAATTCGATCGCTAAGGCAAGATCATCTGCTTTTTCTAAGGGGCTACCCCAGCTTTGCGTTAAGGCATAAATTAAGCCAGGTCGAAAATGCTTGCCACTATTTTTCAATACGTAGGCTATGGCTTCTTTTAAGTGTTCTGCTGGAAATGGCTGGCTATTTAAAAAAGTGGTAATACGTTCGTGAAGTCGAAGCTGGACGGTGCTTAAAAACTGTTCGGGTGAGGCAGATAACATATTCATTTTAAGGGGAAGTATCCCAAGTTATAATTGTGGGGCAACAGGCTTACTATTAATGCTCTCTTTTTTTTTGCTTTTTTTCTCTTCTTTTTCAGGAAAAGCTTGAAGTTCGCCATTTTCCATTAAAATTTTTACCTTTTGCTCTGCGTCATCCAGTGCTTTCTGGCAAAGCCTTGTAAGCTGTATGCCTTTTTCAAAGGCTTTCAGAGATTCATCTAGCTCAAGATGACCCTCTTCTAGTGAATGTACTGTTTGTTCTAGAGATAATAATGCTTTTTCAAACTGGAATTTTTCAGTTTCAGACATGGTTCATTCCGTTTCATCAATAGATTAAAGAGGCATAAAAATAGGTTTTGCGAACACTAACTGAGAATAAACATAGGGTCAATGACTTTGTTTGAGTTGATTTTAATGAGTGAATTCAGTTGGTTAGATTAAGTTTTTTATTAAATTTTTTGTGGCAAAAGGGCTGTTTTTTTTATTGCTTGCCTAGCTTGATATATGTCAAAATGACTGTAAATAAAAACAATAAAATAGATGGTTTACTCGAACTCATCCTATTTATTAAATAAGCAAAAGGTGAGGTGGGTTATGAGCTTTAATAAAAATAATATAGCACTTTCAATGCCTTGGTTGCGAAATGTATTCGCAGGTTTAAATAATTTTCATAATCAAGCCTGTGACGCCTTTTTGGCTTCTTTTATTTTTTTCTCTGTTTTAGTGCAAATTGCCTTAATTTTTATTTTATTTCTTGTGTGTATGCCTATTTTAATCGCAAGTCTTACTTTTTCAGGCTTTCTTCAGTGATACTTAAGCTCTTATTTGAATCTTAACACTCAAATAAATGCCACAATTTTTTACCTAATGTTGCATGATCCCACTCGCGCTGTAGTAAGTGCCGACTACAATTGAAGTAAGCAATCATTTTTGTCAGTTGTCAGCTTAATTGGTTTAGGTGCACAGAATAATGAAGATAAAGAAGTCTTTTAAAGGTTTTTCACTGGCCGAGCTAATGATTGTGATTGCAATTATTGCTATATTAGCCGCTATTGTTTATCCGAGTTATTCAAATGCTGTGCGTAAAAGTCGACGTCAGGAAGCGCAGTCTTCTATTATGGAAATGGCGCAAGCAATGGAAAGGCACCGCACAATTTATGGCTCGTATTCTAAGCCTACGACGACGGTCGTAAGTACGGCGCCCACAGTCTATGAATATTCTTTACCAGCCGCTGTAAATGAGCGATATACCTTAACTTTTACACCAACTACCTTTAGCGCTGTACCACCAACAACCCAGTCATACACCATTCAACTTGCTGCCAAGCCAACTAATCCTCAATTCAAAGATGTTGAGTGTAGAACCTTGACTTATACCAATACAGGATTGAAAACCCCAATCGATTGCTGGTAACGCCTGTCCTATCGATTGCTGGTACTCCTGCCCTTTTCTCATCACAAGATAGTCATAAACTGGCATTTAAAAAATAACTTAACTACCATAGCTAGACTTTCCCTTTGGAAAGATCTAGTTATTTGATGTTAAGGAGTAATTATGCAGGCATCTCTCGTCACTTATTATCGGGAGTGGATCATTGAGAAGCCCATCCGTACACTCATTTTATTTGCCTTATTAACAGGCACAATGATTTACTTTTTACCTGATTTTCATTTAGATGCTTCAGCAGACTCTATGATTTTAGAGGATGATAGAGATCTAACGAGTTATCGTGAAATAAAAAAAGTTTTCCCTTCCTCTGATGATTATCTCGTCATTGCTTACAAACCTAATCAAAGCCCTTTCACGTCTGAAGGTTTGCAAACATTTAAAAGCTTGGTAGATAAAATTAGCGCTGTAAAGCGTGTAAAAGAAGTGAATTCTATTTTAAGTGTGCCTTTATTAAATCAAGCTGATTTAACATTGAGTAATTTGAGCGAAAAAAATGAAACGCTCACTTCTGTAGGGGTTGATCTTGCGAAAGCTAAGCAATCTATGCAGAGTAACCCTCTTTATAAGCAGCTGCTGTTAAGCAAAGAGGCGGATACTTTTGCAATTCAAATTATTTTTGATGGTGTTAAAGATTTAGGTGTTTCTATTAGTGAAAGAGAAACATTAAGAGATAAAAAAACCAATAGCGGTCTGAATAAAAAAGAAGAAGGGGAGTTGGCCTATCTTGAAGATAAAATAAAAGATTTGAATTTTGAAAATATTAATATTCAAAATAGCGTTGTAAAAAATATTCGTTTAGTAATGAGTGAATTTCAATCACAAGGGGTGCTGCATTTAGGTGGTGTGCCCATGATTGTTGTCGATATGATCGGCTATATTCAATCTGACATTAAAGTTTTTGGTGTGGGTGTTTTAGGTTTTATTGTGGGTTCGCTTTCTTTAATTTTCAGACGTGCGAGATGGGTGGTCTTACCGTTTTTATGTTGTGTTCTCACTTGCATTTTATCGGCAGGATTTGTTGGTTTAGTGCGTTTTCCTGTTACCGTCATTTCTTCTAATTTTATCTCGCTGCTTCTTATTAGTACGATGTCTTTAATTGTACATCTTGTCGTACGTTATCGTGAGTGTGCAGCGATGTATCCTGAGTCGCGACAATCGTCTCTTGTTACCATGACGATGGAGTCAATGGCCCAACCTTCTTTTTATAATGCTTTTACTAATATTGTCGGTTTTTTATCGCTGATGGTGAGCAATATTCGGCCTATTATTGATTTTGGTATCATGATGACGGTTGGGGTAGTTTTTTCTTATCTTGTCGTTTATTTTGCTTTCCCTGCTGTATTGATGTTAATGAAACGATCCAAGGGTCGTTTAGAGTCAGATAAAGAAGATCTGCTTAGTTTAACTTTTGCGAAAATCACTGATCATTTTGGTCCTTTTTTTGTTTGGGCTGCCCTTATTTCATCGCTCGTATTTTTATACGGTGTGCTGCACTTATCTGTTGATAATCGCTTTATTGATTATTTTAAGAAAGACACTGAAATATATAAAGGCATGGAAGTCATTGATAACCATCTTGGTGGAACAACGCCTATGGATATTATTTTAGATTTTTCAAAAGAGGGAGAAGTTAAGAAAAATAATCAGGATGAAGATTGTTTTTCTGATGATTCCTGTGCTGATAATGAGGAACAATCTATTTTTACGAGTGAGAATATTAATAAAATAAAAAGCTTCCATCATTATCTTGAGTCGTTACCTGAAGTGGGGAAAGTATTGTCTATTGCAACCACGGTTGAGTTAGCTGAAATGATTAAAAAAAGCGATCTTGAGGCGATTGAGCTTGCTTTTATGAGCACTGTTTTTCCAAAAAATCTTAAGGATTTATTGTTAAATCCTTTCGTTGATGAAAAAACTGAAACTTTTCGTATCTCAATACGTTTTATTGAATCTGTCGCGGGTTTAAATAGGCAAGAAATTATTGATAAAATTCGTAATCATCTCATTAATGAAGCTAAATTTCCTGAGGATAAAGTAAAGTTGGTAGGTATCGCGGTACTATTTAATAATCTTTTACAAAGTTTATATCAGTCTCAAATTGCGACAATTGGCTTCACTTTTTTAAGTATATTTTTTATGTTTTTAGTGATGTTTCGTTCGCTGTCTTTGGCAATTATTGCCTTATTACCTAATATTTGGGCGACTTTAGTTGTTTTAGGCACCATGGGATTAGTGGGTATTCCGCTCGATTTAATGACGATTACCATTGCTGCTATTAGCATTGGTTTTACAGTTGATAATGCTATTTATTATATTCACCGTTTTAAAGAAGAGTTTGCAATGAGTGGTGATTATAAAAAAGCCATGTTTAGAAGCCATGCAAGCATTGGTAGAGGCGTTTATTATACGTCAATTACGGTGATTGCTGGTTTTTCAATTTTGGGTTTTTCAAACTTTTTTCCCACCATTTACTTTGGTCTTTTTACCAGTCTTGTGATGGTTGTTGCCCTCGTTGCTTCTTTAACTATTTTGCCTCAACTTATTTTATGGTTTAAACCTTTTGGTGAAAGTAAAGTTAAAGTTTAAGCTGTTTTTTGTAGGGGCTGCACTTGATTGTTCAGCTTATTTTCGATCGATTTTATTCTTATTTGGATATGAAGATTGCTCAGTGAACTTAATATTTTTTCAGTGGGTTCTTTATTGATTTTTGCTGCAATACATAGGGTATCTATGTCACTTTTAAGCTTGTTAAAATCATGCTGCCAAGCGGCATGATTTTCCTGTAAATAATTTATGTCGATAGAGCGTACGATGTAACGTAAGCAGTTAACGGCAATATGCCATTCTTTTGAGTGAAAGCCGAATTTAATATAGATTATTTTTAATAAGTTCACCCAGTATGCTTTAATCCCTCTTATAAAGGAATGTGTTAAAGACAGAGGATTAAATTGGTTAAAAATAAGGCTAACGGCTTCTTGAAATTCGCCTATTTCTGCTTCTATTTTTTGTGGTGTGGTTTGAGTTATTTCAGTCGAGCTTGCTATATATTTTTTCTTTTTTTCTACGACTAAAATTCTGTGATAGTTGATTTGTGCTTTATGAAATGACGCATGAAGCAAGCCAAAATACATTTTACAGAGAATTAAAAAAACGGTGGTTTTTTGCTGAGAATTTAATGTGATATCTTGAAAAATTTGATAGAAATACAGAAGAAATTTTGATGGGCTAATAGCTGCCGTATTAAAGTTATTTTTTGCGTCGGGTTGTTCATTTAAAAATACTTGCAGTGTTGCTTTTATTTTTGTGTACTCATGATGGCTTTGTTCGAATTGTTTAGCAAAAACTGTATAAATATCATTTTTTTGATTATCATTTTTACGATGAGTTTTAAAATGTGTCATGAGTAAATGGGCTTTTTTTTCAATTTCTTTTTCGGTTGAATGTGCGTAATTTGCCTCAAAATTACTAACGGCTCTTGCTTTAAACTCATCAAGTTTTTTGATGCTATCAAAATAGCTTAACTCAAAAACGATTGCTTTTTCATGGGTAAAACAGATATCTGCAATCTCGCTTTTTGTTAGGGATACAGCACGATAAAACAGGGCGAGTGATTCTTTTTTAATCGCGTTGAGTATTGAGCTTGCATCAGTTCTTCTGGCTGATAAAACAGATAGCATCTCTTTTGCCTCTTTTTGTTGCGGATGAATCGTTGCTGATTAATGGTTATTAGTTGATCAAAATGACACTGTTTTTAGGATAGATTGTTAATTGAGCTTGTGAATGACTTATAAGTCTGTGATTGTTTTGCTTTTGTTGTAAATCTGTTTAGTCTTTATCTTGTCGCTGTAATATTTGTTGCAATTTATTTCATTTCTGCTTTTTGTGAAGGCTATTTCGGCCTATTTATATTTATATTTATATTAGCTATCTATAAGGTTTTAATATGAGCACGCTTTTTACCCAAGACGTTACCCAAGACGTTACCCAAGACGTTACCCAAGACGTTACCCAAGCCACGAACAAAGATACTTCCACTCAGGGCGTTTCTAGCCAGTCTGCTGCGCTTAAATACGCCAAAATATTTCAGCCATTAGATCTTAAGTTTACAACGCTAAAAAATAGACTTGTGATGGGCTCTATGCATACCACACTTGAAGAAGTGCCTAATGGTTTTGAAAGAATGGCGGCTTTTTATAAAGAGCGCGCCCGCGCCGATGTTGCGTTGATTATTACGGGCGGCATTGGCCCTAATGCTGAAGGGGCTGCGATGCAAGGTGGTGCAAAACTTGATCATCATGATGAAGTTGCTAAACACAAAATGGTGACGGATGCTGTGCATGCGGAAGGCGGTAAAATCTGCATGCAAATTTTGCATACAGGCCGTTATGCTTATAATCCAAAATTGGTTGCACCTTCTGCTATTCAGGCGCCCATTAATCCTTTTAAGCCTAAAGCGCTTTCGACTGATGAAGTGGGTAAGCAAATTGACGATTTTGTAAATTGTGCTTCACTTGCTCAAGCGGCAGGGTATGACGGTGTTGAAATTATGGGGTCTGAAGGGTATTTCATTAATCAGTTTATTTGTAAAAGAACGAATCATCGGCAAGATGAGTGGGGCGGATCGTTTGAAAATCGTATTCGTGTGCCTGTTGAAATTATTAAAAGAATTAGAGCGGCCGTAGGCGAGCATTTTATTATTATCTACCGCATTTCAATGTTGGATTTAGTAGAGGAAGGTTCTTCACTTGAGGAAAATATCCAATTAGCGAAAGCTATTGAACAAGCAGGCGCTACACTGCTAAATACCGGTATTGGTTGGCATGAAGCGCGTATTCCAACGATTGCAACCATGGTGCCTCGCGCTGCTTTTTCTTGGGTCACTAAACAATTAAAGCAAGCGGTTAGTATTCCTGTTATTGCTTGTAACCGTATTAATCATCCACAGGTTGCAGAAGATATTTTAAACCGTGAAGAGGCTGATTTAATTTCAATGGCGCGTCCTTTTTTGGCTGATCCTGAATTTGTTATTAAAGCCAAGCAGGGTAGGGAAGATGAGATTAATACCTGTATTGCGTGTAATCAGGCGTGTTTGGATCATACATTTTTGGGCAAGATGAATACGTGTCTTGTTAACCCCAGAGCTTGTTATGAGACGCAACTGAATTATTTGCCGACTGTCACAGTTAAAAAAGTGGCTGTCGTCGGGGCGGGGCCTGCTGGTCTTTCTATTGCAACGATTGCCGCTTTACGTGGTCACGATGTAACGCTCTTTGAGGCAAGTGCTGAAGTGGGCGGGCAATTTAATTATGCTAAAAAAGTACCTGGAAAAGAAGAGTTTCATGAAACATTACGTTATTACAAAAAACAAATTGAACTGCATCGCGTTAAATTAATTTTGAATAAAAAAGTGACTGCGCAGGAATTACTCGAAATTGGTTTTGATGAGATTGTTGTTGCTTGTGGTGTATTGCCTAGAGACTTAGATTTACCCGGCATTGAGCATTCTAAAGTGCTCAGTTATCAGGAAGTATTTTTAGGCGCTAAAGTAGGTAAAACCGTTGCAATTATTGGTGCAGGCGGCATTGGTTTTGATGTTGCTGAATACATTACTCATAACGAGCATGAAACCCCAACAAGTTTAGATGTGCCAAGCTTTATGAAAGAGTGGGGCATTGATATGTCGCTTAAAGCACGTGGCGGTGTTGAAGATATTCAACCTGAGTTTTCTAAAAGTGATAAACAAGTTTATTTATTGCAAAGAAAAGCGAGCAAAGTAGGGGCAGGTTTGGGTAAAACCACCGGTTGGATTCATCGCACGAATCTTAAAAAGAAAGAAGTTGAAATGCTTTCTGATGTGTCTTATCTCAAAATTGATGATGAAGGCTTGCATACTTTGATTAAGGGGCAACCTCACTTATTTAATATTGAGACGATTGTTATTTGTGCAGGTCAAACTTCACAAAGAAGTTTATATGATGAGTTAAACACACAGGTTGCAACTTTATCGACAGCGCCTAATGTACATCTGATTGGTGGTGCATTTGAAGCGGGCGAGTTAGATGCAAAAAGAGCGATTCGCCAAGGCGCTGAGTTGGCAGCAAAACTGTAGGCTTGTGGGCGATTGGGTGGGCTTTTATACAAGCACACCCAGGCCAGCTCTATACCCAACAAAGTAATTGAGGGTATATGAACCTATTCAAACAAATAACTCACACCGAATGAGTAGTTCATACTTTCCCAGTTCACTTCATTAAGTTTCGTAACCCCCACCCCGCCATTTTTAAAGAAAACAGTATCCGTACCACTGTTCGTTACAAAGCGACTTTTTTCTGCTGAAAGCTGTAATAAAAACTGTTTAAATAAAGGGTAGAGGTAACTCACATTGAGACAAATGCCTTTGCCTGTTGCGTCATGCTGAAAAGAGCGTGGGTGGGCAAAGTCTCGTCTTAAGTTCCAATCGGCAATTGCTTGGTAATCGCTCCAGAAAAAACGGGCGCCCAGTTTTACGCTATCTTTTCTAAATTTAAGTGTCTCTTCCAGGCCTAAAAAACCACTTAGCCAGTTTGCATTGTAGGTGCTGTTTAAGCCTGAAAAGGCGCCATTATCCGCTGTTCTTAATGAGGTAGACAGCACTTGCACACCATTTTTTTTCTGAAAATGCTGTTGGTTTAGTGAAACGCCGCCTTCAATACTTAGCTTATGTATACCTGTTTCAGTGATAATGCCGCCCACTGAACCTAGAAAGTTTTTTATTTCAGAGCCTTTGGGGTCTGAAAATGAGCGGCTATATTCTTGGCTTTTATTATTGCCGTCATAGTCAGAATCCTGTATCAAACCTGAATAAATTTTGCCGTATTCGGCTTCTGCATGAATAAAAAAATCTTTTAAGTAATGAGGTTTAAAATATAAGGTTTCTGATAAAAGAATATTTGAGGAGGTTAAATTATTATAAGTAAGCTCAGATAATATATTGGGGTTTTCCTTTCCATAAAGATCTGCTGCAATATTCCAATTAAATTGGCCTGTTAAATAACCTGTGCGTACTTTTGTTTGATATTTAAAATAATGATTATCATTCAAATTAAAAAAATTAAATAACGTAGGGCGATACTTTTCGGTTGAATGATTTTTTTCATCTGAATAAGCGGCAGCAGAACATAAATAAAATAAAAAAGAAAGGGAGCGAAAAAAAGCATGTTCAATAGACTGTGATGGGATGTATGGCATAGTTTCTTTTTTCTTTTTTCTTTTTTTATTCCGTCATTCCCGCGAAGGCGGGAATCCAGATCTTTATCCGTATTATCAGCATGCTAGCTAATTTCTTAGGACTTACGCAAAATTGTTCCAACAAGGCGTCCTGACGAAGACAGTACACGCTGTACGGCGAGGCAGGACAACAAAGCTGGGCGATTTTGCGTAAGTCCTATTTCTTTCAAAAAAAATGCCTCTCACCTGTATGCGGCAGGGAGAGGCCAGAGGTTTGACCTGCTGTTATTCTTGCACTTCACCACCGATTACTTTAGGCACCGCGTCATCGCCTTCAAGCGTTGGTAAATCACCCACTGATGAAATATCCGTAGCATAAGTTGCGCTGAAGCCTGTCGGTAGAGTATGAGCCATACTGTCGAACTGTGCGGCTAGCTCTGTATTACAGGCGGTGTCAGTGGATTCAGACATCATCTGTTCAATATCAATTGCTTTCACAACATATTCAGTGCCGCTATTTGACAGTATCGCCCCATCATTTAAGTTAAAAACGGGGTACCAACGAACATGTCTATCTTCACTCTCTTTATCCTCATTCTTTTTGCCATCGCTTGATTTAACTTTGGCTTCGAAAGGAATGCCGTGTAGCTGGCCATCGCCTTGGTAAGATAAGAGGAACCGTTGACCGTCATAAGAATCATCGCCGCTTCTATCATTATCTGTTGAATGGGTGTAGCTCAAATGAATCGGTTTATCGAAGCTTTGAACAGCATCTGCACCATTTTTAACCAATGTGAGCTTGTTCCAATCTTTATCACCTGTTTCCCATTCGTAGAACACACTGACAATCGTTGGGTTATAGATATCCCAAGGATTAGAGGAAATTGCCGTATTAGTCGTGCTATCAACTAAATGTCCCGTTCTAACACCCCATTCATAAGCACTTGATTCAGTGGCATCTGTTGGGTAATCAACCACTGTTTCTGAGCTATCTCCATTGATTTTAACAAGTGTCATCGTTGCTTGTTTAAGTTTGTAATGGACAGGGGTCACGCTACCAACCATGGACATAGGGTTGGTGAAAGGATCATCCCAAGTTTCAAGATCAACTGCGGTTAAGTCGCCTTTGGTGCATCTTTCATAACAATAAAGATCAATATCAGTCGCGCTACTGCTCATAACTTCTTGAGTATGGTAAACAAGTCCTGTATCAGCACCGCGATAGACAACACCACCGCCTAATTGTTCTGACCATAAATGAATCACATCTGTCTCGTCAGTAGGGGTAATATCCCTTGGCGTAACAGCTGTTTCTTCAGGCGGGCCGTCATGGCTCCAGTTTATGCCGGCAATGACCATAAACTTGCCGCTTTGTAGTTCAACCAGCCATTGATCGTAGTCGTTATTGGGGTTATTGTCATTGCTGCGAGTTGTTTCATCCCAGTAGTTAAAGCGAACACCGTCCATTTCAGCTAATGTTGCTTTGGCGGCAGTGTATTTAATCAACTTGCCAGGTGCTGTGCTAACGGTAAATGTTTCATTAGAGGCCGCACCTTGCTCACCAAAAGTTTGTTTGGTAATTGTTTTGCCGTTAAGGTCGTCATTGCCTTCCGTCCACACGCCCCAGTAGCCAACATAACCAAATTTCTTCTCATTTTCGTCATTTGTATCTTCATAGGTAAAAGGGAAGCCTGAGTTTAAAGTGACTCTGGCGCCTGTTGCTTTGTTATATAAGTTGTAACGCCATACGGCTTCATCAAACTCAGTGCGGCTTAAGCACGCACCTTGACCATCTGCTTGGCTTGCAATCGCTCCTGGATTCGCGCCTTTTCTACCGAGCACCGTTGCCTCGTTAAAGGCTAAGCCAAAGGTGCCACCCTCTGATCCCCCGCCGCCACCTGATCTTGCGCTTGACGTGAGGGCAGTGCCGGAACTGCCATCTGGTTTAGCAAGTAAGCTTGCACTGCTTGACTCACTCATAGGCCCCATGGTCATTGCTTCGCGAAAAGTAAAACCGGTATCAGTGCCATTTTCAGCGCTAGCAAGTTCACCACCACCCATTGAGCCAAGTTCTTCTGTTGAAAAATCAAAAGCCATTCTAAAATCGCCCAAGGGTTTACCGCTCGAAGGTGCTTCTTTAACCGTTACTTTTGCTTTGATTAAAGCACTTTGGCCGCCACCGCCTTCACCGCCGTCACCCATTTCCATTTCAGGAATCCATATTTTTACTTCCATCGGTGCACTACTACTGGTGCGTGTTGCATCAGCAACCACCTGGACATAATTAGGTAGGCTGTCTTCTGATGAAGAAGATTGGTTACCCTGAGCGCTACTGTTTCCCTCACCTTTTTCACATTTGCTATCATCTACTAAAGCAATATAAGGCCCTGTATTAACCAACTCACTGGCTTTCACTTGGCCAATGAAGCAAAGAATACCATTAACACTTTCAATAGGTTCTAAGGCGGGATGCCATACGTGATAATTCTGTTCATCTGTAACGTAATCCGTTCCTGCATCAGTAAACGCGCGACCAAAAGCACGACGAATTGATTTTCCAGTAGCAGTAGATTCTTGTGCAGAAACAACATCAACTTGTTCAACTGTTTTAAGCCCTGCAACTGTGTCTGTCGTTGAAGTGGGTGTAGCTGAAGAGGTGTTAGCTGCTGTCGTAATATCGCCGCCACCGCCGCTACAAGCGCTCAGTGCAAGCGTAGAAATGATTAAGGCTAAGCGGTTCATCTTCAACTGTCTTTTTATTCGCATGAAAACCTCCAACAACGGGTTTTTTATTAACTTAATCTGTTATTTAACTTTATTTATAAGTTAAATTTTCGTTTGCTCATTCGTAAGTAATATTTCATTACTAGAAATAACTATAGGTGATGTTATTTAGGTGGGCTGAAAGGGTGGGTTAAATTTAAGATTGTTTTGCTATAACTTTTTTTTAGAAAAACAGAATTGATGCTAAGCAACGTAATTTTGACAGTTGGTGACTCTTTTTTTTATGGTCTACGCTTTATTAAAATAGAACAGGATTTACGCAAAACCGCCCAGCTTTGTTGTCCTGCCTTGCCGTACAGATTGTACTGTCTTCATCAGGACGCCTTGCTGGAACAATTTTGCGTAAGTCCTATAGAATTATAACAAAGCGTATTGTTTGCCTTTGTCGGGTGTTTATGAAAGAAAAAAGCGCTTCTTATCAGTTAAGTCAGCTAGATCAGTTAGAGAATGATGAAGATTCCAGCGCAGGAAACATAGCAAGTCTTGATCACACTATGCAGCTCATGGCTGATTATTTGCCTATTGAAGCATGGCGAAGCCTCATTGATTTATTCCCAGGCCCTGCGTATGTGCGTAGTCGCTCAGGTCAATTTATTGTGGGTAATAATGAACTGGCACAATTTGTCGGTGCGCCAAGCGTTAATACGTTACTAGGTGTTGAGCTTGAATTATTATCTGAACAATATCCTACGACAGCCGTTTTATGGCAGCAGGATTTACAAACGCTTCGTAATGGTATTAAAACTACTTTAGATGAAGAATATCTTTTGCCTGGCAAAGAGCGTCGTGTATTACGCACCAATAAAACGCCATTTTGTCGCATGGGGCTTACTGAATCAGAGTCTGTTATCTCGGTTAGTTTTGATGTAACCGATAATAAATCTTTTGAAAAACAACTTAAAGATTACGATAATTATGATTCTCTTACAGGTTTAGCAACTAGAAGCTTAGTGAGAAAACGATTAAAACATGCGATTTTACGCAATGATCGTCTAAAAGTAGAGGGTGCGTTATTACTGTTAAATTTGGATAAATTTCGCGAAGTAAATGAAATTTATGGCCACAATCTAGGTGATGAATTACTTCGTACTGTCTCTCAAGCGATCCAACTTTTTTTGCCAGAAGAAGGGCTATTAGCAAGATTAAGTGCAGATGAATTTGCTTTACTCATGCCGCAAGTTGCCAATGAACAACAAGTAGAAGATTATGCGAAGAAATTAATTGATTTATTTAGTGCGCCGTTTATTGTTGAGGATAAAAGAATTATTATCGGCCTTAGCATAGGCATTATTTTTTTTGCTAAGCACGGTAAAAGCTTTGAAGAATTATTCCAAGGCGTTGATTTAGCCTTGGATTACGCTAAAAAGAAAGGGGGAAACTCATTTCAAATTTTTGATCCTGCTATGAATACCATTATTCAGCGTAAGCAAGATATTGCAAATATGCTGCGTAATGCAATTGAAGCAGATGAGCTTGAGCTTTATTACCAGCCCTATCTTGCTGCGCCAAATGAAAAAGTGCTAGGAATGGAAACACTCCTTCGTTGGAATAGAACAGACCCTACCAAACCGAAAATAAGCCCTGCTGAATTTATTCCTATTGCAGAAGAAACGGGCTTAATTTTATCCATTGGCGAATGGGTTATTTATCATGCTTTTGAAGAAAGGAAAAAGTGGGAAAACAGAAGTCAGTTTAGTGATGTGTGCCTTTCAATTAATATTTCATACTTACAGTTTAAACAAGTCGAGTTTTTGACGATTGTTGAAAGGGCATTGAGTGCAACTGGTGTTAAGCCTGAATGGATTGAGTTTGAAATTACCGAAAGTACTTTAATGGATGATGTAGATCGTGCTATTGATATTATGAAGTATTTAAACAAGCTGGGTATTTGTCTTTCTATTGATGACTTTGGTACGGGTTATTCCTCTCTTTCTTATTTGAAAAAATTCCCCATTCATAAGATAAAAATTGATCGTAGTTTTATTAAAGATGTAACAACAGATCATGACAGTGCTTCTATTACTAAAGCAATTATTAGTCTTGGGCATAGTTTAGGTTTAGTTGTTGTTGCTGAAGGCGTAGAAACAGAAGAGCAGCTTGAGTTTTTGCGCGTGGCAGGATGCGATGTGATACAAGGTTTTTATTATAGCCAGCCTATTCCTGCTATTAAGTTGGATGAATGGTTAAAGGGTTATCCTTAGGACTTACGCTCAACTGCCCAGCTTCGTTGTCACGCTTCGCCGTACGACTTGTACTGTCTTCATCGTGACGCCTTGCCGGAACAGTTTTGCGTAAGTCCTAATCCTAATTCTTAGTTTTTCGTAAGTCCTATTTGGTTTTATAAAGATAAAATTTTACTAATCAGATTTTTATCCACAGGTTTTAGATAAATTTCTTTTACCCCATAATCCAAACATTTTTTCTTAAAACGTTCATCTTTAATTTGTGTAAAAATGATCACTTTTAGTTCATTAAATGACAGCGCTTTTTGAATGCTTTCAAGCCATTTTATCGCTTTAATTGCATTTTTTGAAACATCTACAATTAATAAGTCTGGTATTTTCTGGGTTAATTTTTCTGTTAGCTCATCAAAATCATTAGTAATTAGCATTTGTACTTGGTTTTCAGTAATAAGATTTTTAATGAATTTTAAATCAAGCTCTGTTTCATAATAAACGGTAATAATGGGCAGTTCTTTTTTAAGTAGGGCGCTATCACTCTTTTTTATTTTTTGAGATTTAAGCGCCTCAATTTTTTTGTGTGATTCTAAATTTAAATTAATATCGTTAGGCGCTTCTTCTAACTGTAAAGAAACGGTAAAAACAGAGCCTTTGTTGGGGGTGGAAATGACATTAATACCGCCACGCATGAGTTTGGCTAAGTGTAGGCTTGTTGCTAAACCGATACCAATTCCTTGGGTGCGTGCTAATGACATAAAGTCTTTATCCATAAAAGTTTCAAAGATATGATTCACTTTTTCTTTTTCCATCCCTTTTCCTGTATCCGAAACGGAAAATAGAATAGTCGAAAGTGGGGTATTTTTTTCATTATCTTGTCGGCGAACTAAAATTTTCACTTGTCCTTTTTCAGTGAATTTTGAAGCATTATCTAATAGATGATTTAGTATTTGAAAGATAATCTGAGTATCGCCCATAAAGTAACTAGGAACGTTATCTGATACTTCAATGGAGAAAGCAATGTTTTTATGATGGAAAATAGGCGTGTAATTTTCTGTGATCATTTTTAAGGTTTTTGAAAGAGAAAAAGGTTCTGATTGTGCTTTTAGCATGCCTGTCTGTAGCTGGCTATAGTGATAAATCTCATAAATGGTGTTTTTAAGGTGCGTAATATGCTGCCGACATTCCTCTTGCCAAGGTATCTCGCTTGCCCGCGTAGGTGACAAACAAAGTGCATTCATTTCAAATTCGAGTTTTTCAATGGGCAGCAGTAATTCATTGCCTACTTTCCCTAAAAATCGATCTTTTAATTCATTATAAAATGCAAAATGTCGGTTGGAGAGCACGAGATTTTTTTGTGTCTCTTTAATATCCTCTATTGTTTTTTGATCGGTTGATCGATTTAACTTAAAGCTAAAAATAAACAGAATGATCGTAAATAAAGCATAAAAAATAAGTTGAAAGTTGAAAAGAGCACTATCGAGAATCGCATAAGAAAAAGCAGGTAAAGCGTTATTTAGATGCAGAATATTAGGAAAATACCCCACTAAAGAAAGAGGGAAGAGTAAAAAAACATAAAAATTTTGTTTGAAATTATTCTTTTTATGCAAAAGAAAAGGTAAGAATAGTGAGAAAAATAAACTGATTAAAACTAGCAAAGTATTGATGATTTTAATCACTTGAAAACTAGGGAGAATTAAAATAAACAAGGCATAAAAGGCACTGAAAGCAGATAAAGCAAATAAAATTTCTGTGATTTTTTTATGTGTTTCTCGCATCATAAAATGTTCAATAATCATATAGCTTGCCGGAATAATGTTTAATAGATAAACACTGTTTGAAACAGACATTTCCAGCATATTAAAGGGCCAAAATAAATAAGCGCCCAACGAGCTTGTTGTTGAAAAACAAAGAAACTGTAACGCGCTCCACCCTGAAAATATAAAAAGTAGCGATTTATTTTTTCTAAAATAAATAAAAGCATAATAAATGAAAAATAACATCAGACCAAAAATAGCACCATAAGCAAAAAAGAATAAGCGGCTTTTGAGCATTAAATCATTTTCAGTGTAAAGCGAAAGAGGGATGAAAAAAGGATGTTTGCTTTGAATCTGAAGATAGAGTGTTGAGGCTTCTTCTTGATTAAGACTAAGCGGAAAGTAAAGAAAGGGGAGCGGAATTTTTTGATTATTTGTAAGTTTTTTGTTGCCTGAAAAATAAGAAATGGCTTGGTTGTTTTCGCCGTAATAAAATAAATTAACAGTTTCAATGAGGGGGTTGTGAAGCACTAAAAAATAACGTGGCATGTCTTTATTTTTTTTAGGGGGGGTAATAACTGCTTTAATCCATAGCGTGCTTGAGGCGTCGGGTATAAAAAGAGGGGAGGTGCTATTTTTTTTCCATTCAACGAGGGTATTTTTTGTTGCGTGTGGCTCTTTCTCTTCTTCCTCTGTATTGATAGAGGCATCACTTTCATGGGAAGCAGAATCGTTTTCCTGAATAAAATAAGCAACATTGTGCTCGTTATTTTTATCAATAAAATATTCAATTTGCCCATTAACAGAGCGAGGCTGGGTATTAAAAGGAAGATCAATATTGGCAACAGTAAAGGGCGATACTGATAATAGTAAGCCTAAAAAAATGAATAAAAAAAATTGATAAATGATATGAGGCATTATGGTAACGATCCTTCCTTGATGGGTTATCGTAGGGGCATCCTTGCCTGTTAAGTTAAACACAAGAAGTGTCTTCTTGCCATTTAATTGAGCTCTTTTTCTATAGCCTAGAAGCGAATGTGAAAAAAACTATCTCAACAACCCATCTATACTTTCCGCATCAAAAATACCGTCAACCCATTGATCAAGCTGAGCAAGATTTGCTTGATCAATTTTTTGATTGATGTCATCAGACAAAACCACTTTAAATTTCTTTTGCAGCAGGCTACGGAGCGTGGCTCTCGATTTTTCCAGCTTGCCTTTTTTTATGAATTTCCGCATTTCAAGATAAATAAACGTGAGTTTATCGTAGAAAATCTTTTGGGTTTCAATATCCGTTAATTTGACAACATAACGATAATTAATAGTGTCTGTTTTATCGTCATCAAAAATAAAATCTAGTATCGCCACGAGATACATGGCTTTTAAATTGTAATCCCAATCCCCACGTTGATTTTGTTCCTAAATCTGATTCGCTTCATTGTTCCTTCTTTTTAAACTCCATTGTTTTAATGACTTCTTCACCTTGAAAAAGGCTATTTAAAAAATCAATTAATAAATCTTTGTTAGCCTCCCCTGGTGATACATTTCCTTTGGCGTTAAATCATTAAATACAGAATGCCCCCTGTGTCAGGCTAGATGTCATGCTTCGCTTCAATTCATGCTAAATATCTGGGGATATTAAATTTAGATTAGCATTTGCTAATGCTACCAATAAATGATTTCCCTTTTTATCAAACTTGAACACACCATATTTTGCTTGTTCGTAGAATTTTGCATGACCTTCCTGAAACATAAATGAGTCAGGCACAATTCGTACCTTGTCATATTTATTATGATAACGAAGTAACTTCTCGTTAGCAGCTAGCTCTCCTTTTTCATAAAAACTTTTGAAGGTGGCAACTTTATTCTGGTCAAGAACCACTACCATGTAGCCGCGCTTCTCTTTTGCTTGGCTGATTTGGTTTTGCTCAATAGCATAGCGTAGCCGCATATAATCACCTTGCATCAACGAGCGGGGGTCAACAGGTGCTAGTTCTAGCAACACTATCTCGCCATTGGCCTTAATTTCCTCTTTTTGGAAAATGCCATAATTGAATGCGGCAAAAACTAGCAAGGTAGATGCAATAAAAATGACTTTCTTCATATTAAACCTCCCGATCTAATTGCTTTACCGCAAGGTATCCGCGCCCCGCCAATAACAATGCACCGCTTCCTATCAATACCCCTGATTTTGCCGTGAGGCTGATATCGAGATTGTAGTAATAGAGGGATATAAATACGGGCATGAGCAAGATGCCCATGAGTAGTAGCAACTTCTCATGCTTGGCATAGCCCAGCACCATCAGACATATGGAAAGAATCACCCCAGGTGCAGAAATAATCCCTAGCAATACTGCGCCTAGCGAAGCAAGCATCAGTGGCTCGGTTTTTAGCTTTTCCAGATTACCCGCTGCCCAGCCAATCAACCCAACGAGTGAAAGTGTAAGCAGGGCGTTGATAAAAGTCAGGCTGTAGGCTTGCTTGAAATAAATAACGGTTATACAAAGAGAAAATACTGTGGCATAGGCAAGCGGAATATAGTCCCTTTTTACTCTGCCATGCGTGAGCAAAACAGCGGCAAGGATGATTTGAATAAAGAAAAACAGATTCAGCACGATTTCTGTAGAAGTGCCAAAATATTGCTGACTTACAATGTTGATCAACAGTGAGGTAAAAATGGCAAGCGTCGATAAGAACCTATCGATCGACATGCGGTACACATGATAGGTTGCAACGGTGATTAGCAACGTTGAAAGCGTCACGCCCCAGCCACCATCTCTTCCAAACATTTCAGCAAAACCCATTATAAAGAGGATTTTACCTACACCCATCGCGCAGAATGAGGTTTGAATTAGGAAACTATGTTTGACGGTATTATCTTTGTCACCTGACGTTTTTGCGAGAAAAAGTGCGGAACCAACGAATATAAATCCCAAAAATATGAGTCCACCTTCGGAATTAAAATTGATAATCTTAGATACGCTGAGGAAGCCAATAAAGCAGAGTGACGCAATGAATGCGCCGATGCCGACCAGAATTCGTAGGTAAAGGGGCAGTTCTTTTTCTTGTTGCTGCGAGGCAATGAAGCCCTCCAGCTGAGCACTTTCAGATTGCGGCACCAATCCCGCATTTAGCCAAGAACTAAGCAGTCCTCGCGCAGTGATATTGGTCATGTATTTAGACATTTTTTTCCTCTATTTCTTTTGCAATAACCCGCAACTTGATAATCGCAAGGGTGAAAACCCCCAATGTGATGCCACCCATCATCAGGCACATAATGGCATCGCTATGGCGGAATATCTCAGTCAATGCCTTGAAGATCGCTGATTCTAAAATGATGCAGCCAGATAAAATAGTCGCGGCCAATCCCCGCATATCGGGCAACTTAAAGCGATAAACGATATAGAACGCCGCGTGAATCACCGCTGAGAGCAACGCACCAAAAACAATAGAATGTGTTACACGGCTAGGCTCCACTATAAGTGCGATGGTCGGAATAAGGGCATAAACAAGAATAGGGACAACAAGAACCACACGCGTCCATTGTTCTTCCAGCCGATGCAAACCTTTTGTCAGGAAATATTCTCTAAGTCCCAAGAACAGCCCGTTGAATAGAGCTAGATAGGAAACAATCATCATTTCCGTTTCGTACTCTGGCAACGCGGCTTGAGTCCAATAGAGAATCAAGAATGTGTTGCTAATAACTAGCCATACTACCCATAACGCGGCAAACTCTGAAATTATCACCCATGGTAATGTCAGCAAAGCCCATATCATGAACAGATTATAAGCATCTGCGCCTGTCTGATAAATTTGACCAAATACGGCGAGAAATACACCCACAAGCACCGAAGAACTGAGTAGAAGAACTTTTCCTGATAGTCGCTGTAATCCGTAAAAGTAGGATGCGCCAAGGCAGCCTAGAATTGAAACCTGTATCGAGCCGAGCTTCATTCCCGCCGTTATTTTTGTCCAGTTAAAAGCAAAGAAATAAACTATACCGGATAGAATTAGAGATACACCAAGCACCAGTAGCATTCTGGAAACCCAAAGCCCCCAGTTTTGCGATGGATACAGCAATCGCAGCCCATATTCGCGGGCATCGGTTGATATAAGCCTGTGCGAGGATAATTCTTCGATAATCCGCCTATTTGCTGGTATTGAATCGAGAGTGATACTGGTGTTGTTTTGCGTATCCATATTTATCTCCGATTTATGCCCTGCGTGATGGTCATGAATAAGGATGCTTTGCTGTAGCTGTACTTGTCTGCAGTCTTGCTCGCTTGGTTTCGCGTTCTCGTTTTCAATGCTTTTTGGCGCTGGGTGCATCCTTGCCGACTTTATCAGTTAAACACAAGAAGTGTCTTCTTGCTATTTTTGTGGGTTATTCATAGCCAAAAAAACAGCGTTTGTGGTGTTTTTAATGTCAGAAAAATCACAGCCTAAAACAGCCTATATGCTTGCTCATGACTTATCATAAGTGATAGCTTTTGGCTCTTACTTGCGCTGCTGCGTTAATGATAAAAATGCGGCATTAAAATTATCCATAATAGAGAAAAAAGCGTATGTCTCAAGTTTTGAATCGCCTAATCTTATCTGTCATCAGTTGTTTTCTTCTTGGCGTGTATTCACACGGCTATGCTGCCACTCAGGGCATCACCAGTTTATTGAGCACGGTATCGGCAGATACCACCTGGCAACGCCCTAATGAAAACTTTGTTAACTGGGAAAATCCGCAAGTACATCCGCTGGATATAACGCCTGATGGCAATACTCTTCTAGCGGTGAATACTGCTGATAATAGCTTATTGCTGTTTGATACGGCGGGTGGTGTTTTGCGTCAACGAGCATTGATTCCCGTGGGTTTAGATCCGGTATCGGTGCGCGTTCGCAATAATAACGAAGCGTGGGTGGTAAATCATATTTCTGACTCGATCAGTGTTATTGATCTCAATTCACAACAAGTAATAGCAACCTTAACAACTGACGATGAACCAGCAGATGTTGTTTTTGCAGGGAAACCCCAGCGAGCATTTGTTTCTGCTTCGCAAGTTAATCGTTTAAATGTATTTGATCCACAAAATATGTTGGCTGCACCAAAACGCATCATGATTGATGGAGAAGACCCTCGAGCTTTGGCGGTTAGCCTTGATGGTTCTAAAGTTTATGTTGCTATTTTTGAATCTGGAAACGGCACCACGCTTGTTACTGGAGGAAAACAAAATGGCTTTGAAGTCGATTTAGTGCGCCATCCACAAGGCCCCTACGGCGGCGTTAATGTACCGCCAAATCGCGGTACACAATTTCTACCTGCCATCAATCCCAATAATATTGCGCCACCGCCGGTGAGCATGATTGTGCGTAAAAGCGAAGACGGTAAATGGTTTGATGATAATCAAGGCGATTGGACGCGGTTTATTTCAGGTGATCTAGCTGGATTAGGCGGCAGTCGTAGTGGGCGTGTTGCTGGTTGGGATTTGCCTGATCGTGACCTGGCGATTATCGACGCTAATGTATTAACCGTAACTTATCAGCGCCGCTTGATGAATAGCTTAATGGCGTTAGCGGTCAATCCAGTTTCTGGCAGCATCGCAATTGTTGGCACCGATGCTACTAATGAAATTCGCTGGGAACCAAACCTGCAAAGCACTTTTTTGCGTGTTAACTTGGCACAAGTATCTACAGATGGTCGGGCTAAAATTACTGATCTGAACCCGCATCTTAATTATCAGCAACGCAGCGTATCCCAAGCAACGCGGCAACTGTCGATTGGCGATCCGCGTGGTATTGCGTGGAGTAAAGATGGTCAGCGTGCTTTTATAACCGGCATGGGCTCGAATAACTTGATTCTCATTGATCAGAATGGCAAGCGATTAAATCAAATTCGCTTGGGTACAGGCCCTACAGGGGTTGTTTTACACCCAAATGGCACGCGTGGGTTTGTACTTAATAAATTCTCTGCTGAGATTTCGGAAATTAACTTAACGTCATTCAGTGAAACACAACGTGCAACTTTTTTTGATCCAACACCAAAAGCTATTAAGGCGGGACGTGCTTTTTTATATGACACGCAAATCGGTTCGGGCTTGGGGCATATTGCGTGCGCCTCCTGCCATATTGATGGTCGTACTGATCGTTTATCTTGGGATCTAGGCAATCCTGCTGGCAATATGGCCAGCATTCGTGGATTCAGCGATACCGTTGGTAATCCCATTATCAACGTGCAACAACATCCGATGAAAGGCCCGCTTCTAACGATGACATTGCAAGATATTATTGGTCATCCGTCGATGCATTGGTCTGGCGATAAAGCCAATCTTGGCCACTTTGCTGATGCGTTTAAATCGCTACAGGGTGCGCTAGCTGTGCCAACGCTAGCTAATACCAAGGCCTTTGAAAGCTTTTTAGACTCAATTTATATTCCACCAAATCCATATCGTAACCTTGATAATCATTATTCCACGCAAGTACAAATTCCTGGCCCGCATGGCAGCGTCAGTCGTGTTGGCAATGCTGATATCGGACGACAACAGTTTGAAGGTAGTTGTCGCGCTTGTCACGACGGCCATAGTGGTCGCGGAAACCTATTGCGTGTCGGTGGTGGATTTGGTGTCGAATTGATTCGTCGTCCGCCAACTTGGCGTAATTTTTATGAACGTTTTGGTTTGTGGTTTGATGATGCCACTGCGAGCAATTCTGGTTTTGGTTTCCAGCAGGATGGCAGTTTTGATTCTACGCATAATGAATCACGCTCCAATAACTTGATGGCGTTTATGTTGTCATTTAATGGGCGCTTTCCTTATACGCCGCGAGGTTTAAATGAAGGCAACCAAAGTAAAGACACGCATGCTGCTGTTGGTATTCAGGTGATGTTTAGTGGTAATAACGACGCCACGCAGAACGAAAAACTGATGCAATTGCTTAATTTAGCAGATGCGGGCGCAATCGGTATTATTGCTAAAGGCGTGATCAAGAACCAAACACGTGGATATGCCTATATTGGTGGTCAACGCTTTCAGGCAGATCGCGAAACAGAAATAGTCAGCATTAATGAACTTCGCACACAAAACCAAGCGGGTAATACCTTGGTTTATACTGCCGTACCCAAAGGTAGTGAGGTGCGCATGGGTATTGATCACGACAATGATGGCGTTTTTGATCAAGATGAGCGTGATTTAGGCAAGAATCCTCTGTTTGCTGATTCAATCACTGCGCGAGTTGTAAATGTGGCGCCGCTTGGCAAAGCTACGCAATCATCGAATTATCAAGATACACGTTTTACTGCCAATTTAGCGATTGATGGCGACTTGAATAATTTCACCCATACTAAAACAGGCCAAACAAACCCATCTTGGTCGCTTGAGCTTGATCAAAGCTATAGTATCCATTCAATCATATTAAACAATCGCATTGGCTGCTGTGGTGGGAGATTACGCGATATTACCGTGTATGTGCTCGATGCATCTGGCAAACAGGTAATGTTCAAATCGCATTTTCTCAATCGCCATAATCGCGAAGCAGCACCGAATCGTTTAGTGATTGACCTCATAGCATTAACGGGTGCACCGGTAACTGGCCGTCAAGTAAAAATTGTACGCTCATCTGATCCTCTGTTGTTGGGCAGTAATGGTGGGGGTAATGTCGGTGAAGCCAATGTATTGTCATTGGCTGAGGTTCAAGTATTTGCGTCTCGCCTTGTAGTGCCAGCAACGCAAGCCTGTGCGGCAAAGCAAAATGTTGCGCAACTGGGCGCTGCAACGCAATCATCTACTTATGGCAATAATATATTTCCAGCTGGTTTTGCCATTGATGGTCGCTTCGATAACTTTACCCACACAGCTATAGGGCAAAGCTCAGCAAGTTGGCGCTTGGCCTTGGATCAAAATCGTTTAATACATACAGTGGTTTTACATAATCGCCAGGACTGCTGTAAGGCACGCTTGAGCGATATTCAAGTGACGATTACGGATGCCGACAACAATCAAGTGTTTAAATCGCCACTACTTAATATCAATAATGTTTTGCAATCGCCTGATACGCTGAGTTTGAATCTAGTCGAGCTAACTCATGCACCGATATTGGGGCGCAACATTATTATCAATCGCCAATCCGATCCTCTATTGGTTGGTAGTAATGGCCAAGGCAATAATGATGAGCGCGATGTTTTGTCTTTAGGTGAGGTTGAAGTGTTGGCTTATCCACAGCCCACACTTCAGTTTTGTCGCTAAAGCACGCCTACAGCTAATTCATATCCAACGTTTCTTCTTCTGAGTCTAAAAAGTCGGGATGCATATTGAGTTCTTTCATTTTTCGGGTGAGTGTGTTGCGCCCCCATCCTAAAAGTTCAGCGGCATCTCTTCTTTTTCCGCCTGTGAAATTAAGGGCAACTTCGATCAGTGTTTTTTCAAACATGGGTACAGCAGCATGCAAAATATTACTTTGATTTTGCATTAAGGCACTCATGGCCCATTGTTTTAATGATTGATCCCAGCTGAAATTTTGTCCGTCGTTTGAGTAAGATTGGTTGCGTAATTCAGACGGCATATCGCTTGCTAATATTTCATGACCTGCGGCCATAACGGTAAGCCAGCGACATGTATTTTCAAGTTGTCGTACGTTACCTTTCCAGTCAGCATACATTAAAAATTTTTCAGCCTCTGCACTGAGTGTTTTAGCGGTGGTTCGTAATTCTTGTGCTGCTTTAACCAGAAAAAATTTTGCAAGTTTAATGATGTCTTGCCGTCTTTCGTTCAGTGTAGGTAAATGAATACGAATAACATTTAAACGATGAAATAAATCTTCTCTAAAAGTCCCTAGCTGAACTAATTTTTCTAAGTTTTGATGTGTGGCAGCAATAAATCGCACATCAACTTTAATCGGTGTTTGGCCGCCAACGCGATAAAATTCTCCTTCTTGTAAAACGCGCAGTAATCTTGTTTGTGCTTCCAAAGGCATGTCACCAATTTCATCAAGAAATAAAGTGCCTTGATGTGCTTGTTCAAAGCGACCTTGTCTGAAAAAATGTGCGCCGGTAAAAGCCCCTTTTTCATGGCCAAATAATTCTGACTCAATTAAGTCTTTGGGAATGGCTGCCATATTTAGGGCAATAAAAGCATTGGTTGCTCTTGGGCTGTGCTTATGTAACGCTCGGGCTACCAGCTCTTTTCCTGTGCCAGACTGTCCGTTAATAAGGACAGTAATGTTTGATTGAGCAAGTCTACCAATCGCACGAAAGACCTCTTGCATTGACGGCGCTTCGCCAATTATTTCAGGTGCACCCGCTTGAGGTGATGGTGTAAATTGCTTGGTATTTTGTTGTTGATGTCGTTGAATTGCTCTGTGAATAAGATTGACGGCATCATCAATATCAAAAGGTTTAGGCAAATATTCAAAAGCACCCCCTTGATAGGAGGAAACGGCGCTATCAAGATCTGAATGTGCTGTCATGATAATTACGGGAATATGAGGGTGTCGTTGCTTAAGCTTATCAAGAAAGGCAAGGCCGTCCATTCCTGGCATGCGTATATCGGTGATAATAACTTCAGGCTCCCTAAAGCGTAAATTTCTTAGCGGGCTCTCAGCTTCAGCATAACTTTCTGTTTTAATTAAGGCGCGCTGCAAAGCTTTTTCAAGCACCCATCGAATCGATTGGTCATCATCAATAATCCAAGCTGAATTTTCTTTAGTCATGATGTCGCTCCAAAGGTAATAAGATGCTGAATTGCGTATGCCCTAGCTGGCTGTTGCATTCTATAATTCCTTGATGTTGTTGAATAATCGTTTGTGAAATAGAAAGACCTAATCCCGTGCCATTTGGTCTGCCACTAATCATGGGATAAAAAATATTTTCGATAAGTGCCTCCGGAACGCCAGGGCCATTATCAATAACGTCGATACGAACGATTAAACGATGTTTTTTATTGTTAATCGTATACTGCCTTAGAATTCGTGTTTTAACCTGAATATTAGGCAATGAAATATTATTTTCATTTAAAGCTTCGCAAGCATTTTTTAAGATATTTAAAATTGCTTGAATAAGCTGTTCAAAATCAGCATTAATTTCCGGCAAACTTGCATCATAGTCACGATTAAATTTAATAGCTGGTGTTGATGAGTGTTTTTGTTCAATTTCAATGAGATTTAAAGCATGCTCAATAACACGATGTATATTAATAGATTGAAAATGGGGAACATGTCTTGGACCTAACATTTTATCAACGAGATTTTTAAGTCGATCTGTTTCACGAATAATGACGTCGGTAAATTCGGTTAGCGATGATTGTTCTAACTCTTTAGAGAGTAACTGTGCAGCACCCCGAATCCCACCGAGTGGATTTTTAATTTCATGCGCCATACCTTTAATGAGTGCTTTAGTTGTTTGATGCGTACTAAATAGTGATTCGTCGCGGCTGATTCTCATGATGCGTTCAATACTATGAATTTCAACAAGCAGCTTGGTTTCTTTCGTTGTTAAAAAAAGAGGCGTGATGCTTAAATCAACCCATTTACTTACACGAGAGGGGAGAGAAAGACACACTTCTCTTTTAGTGTACGGATGCCCTGATAATAGGGCGTTTCTGAGAATGGTTAGTGTTTCTTGATCATTTTTCAATAATAGTTCAATGGGGTGATCTAATAATTTACTTTTGCTAATAGCAAATGTGTTCTCTGTTGAGCCATTTAAGTATTCTATTTTAAGTGTGTGATCAACGAGTATCACAGCTGTGGTGAGGTTATCAATCATTAGTTTAATAAATTGATCATTGAGAGGGGCATTCATAGCTTGTTGGTTCATCCTTAAGGGGCAAAATGCAAGCTTAGCAAGAAACATACCCCTTGCGAATGCATTTAATGATCTCCCTAATATTTGAGGAGTGCCTTCTCTATTGCGACTATACCCAAAGCCACTGGAACCACGGCGAGGCGGCAAGCAAGAGAACCCCATGAGCATAGACAAACTATGTGATTGGGGTGAATGAGTGCTGCCAACAATGCCGTGTTTTCAATGGCGAAGGGTATATTAAGACTTTAGCGGCTGGGAGCGGAGGCGGGGGGGTGTTACATTCGGTGCACTTTTTGGGGCGTTAGCATTATTTGGGTGCAGAGGGGAGTGTTGTTTAACATGTATGGTCAAACCTTTGCCTGAAAAAAGTACGCGCCCTGTCTCTGTGGTAATTTGTGGTGTAAAGGTATGTGTGCCACGATTTAAACCACCTACTTTCAAGCTCAGTGAGCCTTGAGGGCCTGCAACTACTTTCCCGCCGCTTGTAAGTTGTAAGTAATGTTGTCCCATTAAATTAGGCTTTAAAGTGACAACAAAAGTAATGCTGCTTGTTTCTTGCGTAAAGACCGTATCATTTTGTGGGAAGGTAATGCTTAGCGCTTTATAGTAGTTAGCAATGGCATCATCTTGTTTGGCGTTTACGTTTGAAGAGACAGCAGAGGGTGTGTTTTTGCTTTTTTCTACTTTAAGTGTTTGCAGTGAGTTAAGCTTGATTTCTGTATTGTTTTTAGTCTGTTGATCGGTATATATAGGATTGCCATCCGGCCCTATGCTTTTATAAATCTCAGCTTTTAAGGACGTGAAAGGGTTAAGAAAAATAATACTGCCCAGAGTAAGCGAACAAATGAGCATGCTTTCTTTTGGGTGTCTTGGTGTCATATCTAAAACCTCTTATGAGCGCTTTATTAAGGTTAGATTGTTATCTGTTTTTTCGCTTGCTTATTATTACAAATGAGAAAGATGTGATAAAAATGCGCTTTTATCCATTGAGCCTAAAATAGTGGCTTCTGTCAAGGCTTCGCCTTGTGCATTCCAGAAAAGAATAGCTGGTGGGCCAATGAGTTTAAATTCATCAAGCAATGCATCTGCTTCATTATTATCAGTAATATCAACTTGAATTAAGTAGTAAGGTTGAAGTTTTTGAATCACCTCATTTTGACTAAAAACTTGATGCTCCATTTCAATGCAGGCGATGCACCAATCAGCGTAAAAATCTACCATAATCGGTTTTTTTAGTGTCTTAGCCTTATTAATCTCTGCATGTAATTCAGCTAACGTACGAACTTTATTAAAGCTGAGCCCCGAAGAAGGCATGTTTTGTGTTTGTAGTGTGCCAGAGGTGACGGGTGTTATTTTGATAGGTTGGAGTGGGTTGGTTTGTCCCATGCCTAAACCAATTAGAATCATAAGGCCGTATGTAAATAATAAGATTGAGAAGCCTTTCCAAAATTTTTGCCATGGTGTGTGTGGTGTTTCAAAAAGACCCATATAAATAGAGGGCATAATTAAAAGAGCTGCCCAAATAAACATCATTACTTCATCTGGCAGAACAGAGCGTATAAGCCATGCGCCAATCGCAAGTAATAAAACACCAAAAGTGCCTTTTACGGCATCCATCCAACCACCCGCTTTAGGCATGATATTCGCGCCTGTTGTACCAATGACAAGCAGTGGTAACCCCATACCAAATCCCAATGAAAATAACGATAAACCGCCTTGTAATAAATTCCCTTCTTTTGCAATTAGCAACAAAATGCCGGCTAGTGGGGCTGAAACGCAGGGTGATACAACAAGTGCAGATAAAATACCCATCATAAAAACGCCGAGGTAAGTGCCACCTTGCTGCTTCTGATTAAGTGTTGATAGGCGATCTTGTAACGCACGAGGTAGCTGAATTTCATAAAATCCAAACATAGAAAGAGAGAGCAGCACAAAAATCAAAGCAAAGCCGCTTAAAACAACAGGGTTTTGGAAAAAAAGCTGAATTTTAGCGCCGGTATACGCAACAATAACGCCGGATAAAGCAAAAGCCAGAGACATGCCTAAAACATAGCTCATGGACAAAGCAAAGCCTTTTTTCGTTGACTTTGTGCGGCTTTGTGATGCTTGGTTTTGTCCTGCAATAATGCTAGATAGAATAGGAATCATAGGCAGAACACAAGGTGTAAAGGTAAGGCCAATACCTAAGATAAGGGTAAGTAATAGACGCGCAAATAAATTAGATTCTTCAAGTTGAGCTGCAATCCCTTGTGCGCTGTTTGCTTGCGCGATGGGCGCCTGTGTAGGCTTTGGTTTTACATTGCTCTTTATTTCAGCTTTTATAGAGGTATTTTCTGAGGTGGCAGCTTGCTGTGTTTCATCAGTTTTTACTTCAAATACTTGGATAATTTTCGTGGGTGGATAGCATAGTCCTTTTTCTGCACAACCTTGAAAAGTAGTGGTTAGGTTAAATGTGCCGTCTTTGTTTGCTTTAAAAGGCAAGGTAACGCTTAAGGTATGTTTGAAAACCTCTGTTTTACCAAAATAGGCGTCATCTTTAATTGTTGGTTCAGGTGAGTAGATAGGCTCAAGGAGCGTTACAGTATCGCTTTGGTCGGTAGAAAATTTAAAGCGTTTTTTATAAAGATAGTAGCCTTCGGCGATATCCCAGTTGATATAAATTTGTTGCTTATCTTTATCAATTGAAAAATGGCTTTGAAAGGCGTTGTGAACGGTTAAAAATTCTGTTTGATTTGACGCAGGGAATTGATTGTTGTTTGTTTCTTCAGTTTGAGATACCGCTTCTTGTGTATTTTTATCGCTAAAGGGATTTAGATTCTCTGCAATAGCAAATTGAGTTATTGAAAGCATGCAGAATGCAAAAAAAGTGATGATGCTCATTACTTTTAGGTATTGTCTAGTAGCGTGTGAATGCTGACTAAAAATGCTGAGTGTTAAATGTTTAAATAGCATTCTTTTGCTCTCCCAAGGGGGCTTACAATTATTAACTGTACCTACTTTAATGAGACTATCTCAATCTAATAAAATTCATTTATTGATAGTGTATAGTACCAAATTACTGTTTGATGAGATGTTGTGATGATCCTCATCTTTTTAAATTTAGCCCAAAGCATAAGACATATAGGAGTTTTTATGAAAGTAATGATTAAAGGATATATGGACAAGCTGAAGGCATCTCATTTGATGATGCAGGTTACTGTTGCTTTGTTGGTCACTTATATCATTATTATTCTTGTTTTAGCGATTAAGTGGAGCGGTGAGCCTGACCTATTTAATGTGCAGGATAAAGTAACTGCACGTTTGCAGGAAAAAAATCAAAAAATGGTTGTGGGTTATGCCACGACAAGTACGTTGATTAATATCATGGAGACTTTATTAAGTAAGCCCGGCGGCTATTTAAGTAATGATGTTTTTTTGCCCGGAATTTGGATGGATAATATGCGTGCTTGGGAGTTTGGTGCGTTAGTGCAAGTGCGCGATTTAGGGCGTGCCTTAAGAAAAGATTTAAGTCGTTCACAATCTCAATCGACAGAAGATGTTGATTTAATTGTAGCCGAGCCATTATTTCATTTTGATAGTGAGAGCTTTTGGTTGCCGGATAGTGAAGGGGAGTATCGTCGTGGCATTAAGGCGTTAGATCATTATTTAAATCGATTAACAGATACCAATGATCAAGATGCGCAATTTTATGCGCGTGCTGATAATTTACGCAACTGGTTACAGGATGTTGAAACAAGAATGGGTAGTCTTTCTCAGCGCTTAAGTTCAAGTGTGGGGCGCGTTTCTCATAATGTTGACTTAGCAGGCGATAGCAATGCAAAAAGCTCAACTTATAAAGCCCCAGAATTAGAAATGCAAACGGCATGGCTTGAGGTCGATGATGTATTTTATGAAGCGCGTGGCAGTGCCTGGGCTTTATTGCAGTTACTTCGGGCCGTAGAGATTGATTTTCATGATGTGCTAGAAAAACGCAATGCACTCGTAAGCTTAAAACAAATTATGAGAGAGCTTGAAGCGACTCAGCAAACAGTATGGAGCCCTATTATCTTAAATGGTAGCGGCATGGGCATGCTTGCAAACCATTCTTTAGTTATGGCGAATTATATTTCGCGCGCCAATGCTGGAATTATTGATCTACGTGAGTTGCTAACCAAAGGGTAGGCTATTAAACACAGGCTATTAAATAATAGGCATTTAAATCCTAATCCGCTAGATGAGGAGACGATATGTTCTCTTCATCTAGCGGGTACCGTACACGACAATTGTTTTGCCTTTCACGTTAATCAAACCTTGTTCTTCGAGGGTTTTTAGCACTCTACCTGCCATTTCTCGTGAGCAGCCAATAATTTTACCGATATCTTGACGTGTTACCCTTATCTGCATGCCATCTGGATGTGTCATTGCATCTGGTTCTTTGCACAGCTGTAGCAGCGTATGTGCGATTCTCCCCGTTACATCTAGAAAAGCGAGATTGCCCACTTTAGATGTCGTTGCGCGTAGTCTTTTGGCTAACTGAACGGTTAAAGAAAATAGTATGGCAGGGGTGTCTTTCGTAATAATTAAGAAGCGCTCATAACTAATTTCAGCAATTTCACACTCTGTTTTTGTTTTAATCCAGGCACTTCGACAGGCTTCCGCATCAAACAAACCCATTTCGCCGAAAAATTCGCCTTCATTAATGTAGGCAATGATCATTTCTCGACCTTCTTCATCTTCAATTAAAACGGTAACAGAGCCCTTAACGAGATAATACAATACAGTTGAAGGGTCGCCTGCGTGAATCACTGTGCTTTTAGCAGGGTATTTTTTTCTGTGACATTGGCTTAAAAACTGCTCAATAATGGGGTCTATGCTGGGTGCTTTTTTGATTATGCTCATGTAAATATTACCTAAATAATGCATTTGTAATTATTCTAGCAACTCAAGCAAAAACGAGTGAGTCAGAATATGTTTTTGGTGAAGGCTTTAGTCTAGCTGATTTTCTTGCAGCTTTACGTGACACAGTGCGTTACATTGTAGCCCTCAACAAACTGTAATGATAAAAAGTTATTGTTTATCCTCTTTAGTACAAAAAGTGCCAATAAAATTCAAAAGAAATTTGCTTATGGCGGCAGGTGGCAATAGTATCGATTTTTTGATAAAAGTTTGATACGCTTCGCAGCCCTTAGGTAGGCACTTAGAACGTTATCAATTGGGGAGGTGAAATTTAGATGGAAGTTAAAGTTGAGTGGTTGCAAGAGACTCAGTTTAAGGGTGTTTCCTCCTCTGGTCATCAGGTGATTATGGATGGCCCTCCAGATCATGGCGGGCAGGACGCAGGATTTCGTCCCATGGAACTATTACTTGTTAGTTTAGGTGGATGTTCATCATTTGATGTTGTATCCATGTTAAGAAAGGGGCGGCAGCCAATTGAAGGTTGCGTGGTTGATATAAAAGCGGAGCGTGCTGATGCAGTTCCTGCTGTTTTTACAGCCATTCATTTGCATTTTAAAGTATCTGGTAACGGATTAAATGAAAAGCAGGTAGAAAGAGCTGTGCAGCTTTCTGCTGAAAAATATTGTTCTGCTTCTATTATGCTAGGCAAGGGTGGCGTCAATATGACGCATAGCTTTGAAATTGTAGG
This sequence comes from Klebsiella pneumoniae, assembly GCA_945860125.1. Classification (GTDB taxonomy): domain Bacteria; phylum Pseudomonadota; class Gammaproteobacteria; order Pseudomonadales; family CAMAPQ01; genus CAMAPQ01. Next base: position 2,494 of record CAMAPQ010000014.1, on the reverse strand, counting down.
TGTTTCAGTTTAGCTTTCTTAGGCTTTTAGAGGCTTAAGGAAAATATGAACGAGGATAATTCGTCGTTTCCTAGGTAACGTTTATGATGAGGGTTAAGCAAGAGTGGAGAGTAAACTCTTTGGTAAGTTTGATAAAATTCGACTGCATGGCTTTAATAATTTAACAAAATCATTAAGCTTTAATATCTACGATATCTGTTATGCCAAAACAGAGCAGCATAGGCGTGAGTATATTGAGTATATTGATGAGCTCTATAACGCTGAGCGTCTAACCCAAATTTTGACGGAAGTGACGCGCATTGTGGGTGCTAATATTTTAAATATTGCTCGCCAAGATTATGATCCTCAAGGTGCAAGCGTCACAATGTTGATTGCAGAGCATGAAACACCGCCAAGAGAAGATGAAACGCGTGAGGCGCCTGGTCCCATTCCAGATACGGTTGTTGCTCATTTAGATAAGAGTCACGTTACCGTTCACACTTATCCTGAAAGCCATCCTGATAATGGAATCAGTACTTTTCGTGTTGATATTGATGTATCTACATGCGGATTAATTTCTCCATTAAGAGCGCTAAACTATCTGATTCACTGTTTTGATTCTGATATCGTAACTATTGATTATAAAGTGCGTGGTTTTACGCGTGATATTGATGGTAAAAAGCATTATATCGATCATGAAATTAACTCTATTCAAAATTATCTTTCTTTAGATACACGTGATGCTTATCAGATGATTGATGTGAATGTTTATCAAGAAAATCTTTTTCATACAAAGATGTTACTCAAAGAGTTTAATCTTGATAATTACTTATTTGGATTAGGCGTTGATGAGCTAACACCTGAGCAAATATTAGATATAAGAACGCGCTTGCGCCGAGAAATGCTAGAGATTTTTTACGGTAGAAACTTGCAGGGTGCCGATAAGGTTAATTATTAATGCTAAGTGTATCCTGCAGGGATGATATACCTTGCATGATACGCTTCAGCGAGATGAATTAAGTCTTCTTGTGTCGTATGAAAAAAAGATGAAACAGAAACTTTTTGGTGTTCTGCACTAATAATTAGTAAGTAATCAAGCGCCTCTAGTAGATGACTCGCCGTCTGCCTATTTTTTGTGTGATATCTAATAAATTCCCATGCCAAACTATATTCATTGAGTGTTTCGGTAAAGCGAATATTTTTTTTGAGTAGGAAATTTTTTAGTTGTTCCTTGTCTATAACAATAAGTTTGTCTGATAAAACTTGTGTAATAAACTGCTCAAGCCTGTGCCATGTGGCATTTTTTTCTGCAGGCGTGTATTGATTCCAGCTTATAATCTCATGCATGAATCGTGTGCAGCCTCTGCATATTTGATCACCATAGGTAGTTGAGCAGAGACCTACACAAGGCGATGGCGGTGATATTTTGTAAGTTAAATCATTTTTTGACATTCTGGTATTAACCTTATTTAATCCTATGGTGGATATTCTAACGTCCTTCATTTTTTATTGCTTTATTTTAGGAGACCTTTAGATGAAAAGACTAGTGTGCGCTGTATTGTGTTCTTCTTTGATGATGTCTGGTTGTGTTACCGATCCTTATACTGGCGAAAAAAAGATAAGTAAAGGTGCCATTGGTGCAACAACTGGTGCTATTTTAGGTGCAGCTGTTTCTAGTAAGCATGACCGTGGCAAGGGTGCTTTAATTGGTGCTGCTGTTGCAGGTGGTGCGGGTGTTTATATGGATAATCAAGAGAAGAAACTGCGTGATAGGCTGCAAAACACTGGCGTGAGCGTAACGCGTGATGGCGAACAAATTTATTTAAATATGCCTGGTAGCCTCACCTTTCAAACTAATAGTTCCGATATTCAAGGTTCATTTTATAGTGTGCTAAATTCTGTCAGTCAGGTTTTGAAAGAGTTTAATAATAGTAATGTCGATGTAACTGGCCATACTGATAGTGTTGGCGATGATAATTATAATCAGCAACTTTCTGAAAGACGTGCTTGGAGTGTGGCAAATTATTTGACCGCTCAGGGTCTTGATGCTTCTCGTTTGCATGTTGTGGGTTATGGTGAGCGTTATCCTGTTACATCGAATGATACGGAGCAGGGTAAACAAATGAACAGACGTGTTGAAGTACAAATTAAACCTCGAAACCAGCAGTAGATAGATTTTCACTGCCTATAGCTTGAGTTCTTTTTCCTCTGAAGCTGTAGGCAGGTCCACCATAACGCCTTTACTCAATGAGTCAAAAGTAGGCAGATTTTTTTTAATTTCTGCTTGGTAAAACTCAAGTGAGGACGCTTTTTCTTCGGCAAGACTACAGTGACGATGTAATTTTTTAAAGTGCCAGAGCATTTCATTGCATATAGCTGATACCTTATAAAATGGCATATTAAAAGCCAGTGGCAAACAGAGTATCCACATCGCATCGATCTCGCCTCCTTACAGACTTTGCTTGAGACCACTTTTTCTCAATAGGATTTAAGTCAGGACTATAGGGAGGAAGAT
>CAMAPQ010000013.1 GCA_945860125.1 Klebsiella pneumoniae | reverse complement strand
CACTTCTTATTACCGCCCGACTTCAGAAGGTCAGTTACTTTGACCGATTATATGCATCAATTAAAACAACATTGAACCACCCGCCTTGGCAATCCAAATTTAGTCCCGCAACAATTTAAAAACGGTGTGGCTGACCTATTAGTCAGCCTCGCGCCTCAATCTATCAGGGGTGATCACTTACCCGTCATATGGATTTCCATGATGAGCAATAACAGAAAGCACCCAAGGGTCTTTACATGTTGTGACAACAGAAGCTTTACAACCAAACTCATAACCCACATTGAGCGCCCCTCGATATTGCAAGCTTTTAAAAGGGAAATGTTATAAAGCTGCAAAAGCCTACCCTACTTTTTTTAACTTTTCATCTGTTTTTATAGCTCTAAATGAATATTTCAGGGCTGACTATTTATGCTGAAATGATTTCAAAAAAATAGCGGCACGCTCAAAAAATATTTTTTCTTTCCAAAAAATCACACCTAAAAAAACAAAATTAGCGATAGATAGTAAAATAAAAAAAACAGGTAAGGAAAGATGCAAAACAGACAGTATAAAAATACCAAAGAGCGCAGAAAGCACCATAAAAAAAGCATTTAAAATATTATTGCCAGCGATAAGTCGTGCACGCCGATCAGGAGGTGTATGTTGTTGAATCCAAGCATAAAGAGGCACAATATAAAGACCGCCCATCATACCAATAACAATAATATCAATTACAATCATAATTAATGCACTATGATCAAACATAGTTTTTATTGAAATAACAAGATCAACGTTTTGAAAACCTTGCGCAAGCAGTGCCAAATGAACCCCAAAAAAACTCATACCCAAACCTGCGAGAGGGACAACTCCCAACTCAATACAATGTCGCGATATTTTTTCACAAAGCAAAGAACCAATAGCAACACCAACCGAAAACATAATCAAGAGAAAAGTTGCAATACTTTCATCTGCATGCAAGCTAACTTTAGTCAATTGAAGTATCTGTGTTAGGTAAGAAGCCCCTAAAAACCAAAACCAAGAAATACAAAGTATGGCCGCATAAACCAAACGATCACTTTTTGTAATTTTAAGAGTTTCTTTTACTTGCCTTAGGAATTGAAAATCAATTTTAAGGTCAGCGTTAGATGACGGAGCACTCAAAATAAATAGGCTTGAAATCAAACCTAGAATAGAAAATAAAAGAACAGAACAAGCAACCCAAAAAGTAGCAGATTCAAAATAAGACAATAATCCTGTACTAATAGCACCAAACAAAATAGCAATAAATGTACCTGCTTCAACCCAAGCATTGCCAGATACTAATTCTGTTGAATATAAATGTTGAGGAATAATGCTATATTTTACTGGACCAAAAAAAGCAGATTTTGTACCCATAAGAAATAAAACAACTAATAGATAAATAGTATTCTGAAGAAAAAACGCCAAAGCACCATTCAACATAACAATTACTTCAAATAGCTTAATAGCTTGAATTAGTTTTGATTTATCTATCTTGTCAGCTAATTGGCCGGCAATAGGTGAAAAAAGAAAAAAGGGGGCTATAAAAAGCAGGGCGGCTAAATTATTTAAAAAGCTTAATGCGCCAATAGAGAGTGTCAGATAATAAGTAAAAAACAGCAAAATACCACTTTTAAACATATTGTCATTAAAAGCACCCAGAAACTGGGTTAAAAAAAAAGGGGCAAATCGCCTAGAAAACAAGAGACCAAAAAGAGATGGAGATTTATTAATATGCAGACGCTTCTCGTCGCTCATTATATTTATCTCCCCACTGCTAACATTTCAAATAAATCGCCACTTAGTACCAAAAGAAGTGTCTTCTAGTTCAACGCCAATAGAGAGCAAGGTTTGACGAATATGATCAGCTTCAGCAAAGTTCTTGGCCTTTCTTGCTAAATCTCTCTGCTCAACCAATAGGTTAATTTGATCGTGATCTTGTTTGTCTGACTGAAAATATTTATCAGGATCTTCTTGCAAGATTCCAAGCATTTGACCAGCACTACGAATTTTTTGCGCTAAAAATGTCCTCACCGCAAAATCATCTGATTTATTCAGATCTGTTACCCATCCATGCAAAACAGAAAGAGCAAGAGGCGTATTAAGATCATCCAATAAAGCATCCCAAAAGATGCCCAAGTCTTTGCAATTAACATCCTGCAAACTAACAGGTGGGAAAAAAGCCTCTCTGATTGCCAAATATAAACGAGCCAAGCTCTTCTTAGATTGAGCTACCAAATCATCTGACCAACTCAAAGGGGAACGATAATGACTAGTAAGTAACGCATAACGCAAGACTTCTCCAGAGCTTTTCTCTAAAAGAGAATGTACTGTAATAAAATTACCTAAAGACTTAGACATTTTCTCTTCGTCAAGCGTGATATAACCATTATGAACCCAGTAATTAACATAATAACTCCCGGGATGAGAACAAACTCCTTGGGCTAACTCATTCTCATGATGAGGAAAAGAAAGGTCCTGCCCTCCTCCATGTATATCAATATTAACACCTAGATGAGTTTTAATCATCGCAGTACATTCTATGTGCCAACCTGGACGACCACGCCCCCAAGGGCTATCCCAACCTGGCTGAGAAAAAGTTGATGGTTTCCATAATACAAAATCAGCTGGATATTTTTTATATGGCGCTACATCAACTCTTGCCCCAGAAATTAAATCATCTAATGATTTTTTAGTTAATCGCCCATAATCCTTCATCGAGGGAACGTGGAATAACACATGATTTTCTGCAAGATACGCATGACCATTAAGAATCAGCGTTTCAATAATATTAATCATTTGAGGAATATGGTGGGTAGCCATAGGAGATAGAGTTGGAGACAAGTTGAGAAGCGAACACATATCACTTTCATAAGCATCAATAAATCGAGCGGTGATTATTGAGACATCCACTGCTTCCTCTAGCGCCTTATTAATTATTTTATCATCAATATCTGTAATATTTCTGGCATAAACAACCACAGGAAAAATTTTTTGAAGAACTCTAAACAGGACGTCAAATACAATAGCAGGACGAGCATTTCCAATATGGATATAATTATAGACAGTAGGACCACAAACATACAACGTAACACGATTAGTGTCAGCAGGTATAAACACTTTCTTCTTTCCAGAACATAAATCATACAGAAAAAGCAAACTCATGTTCTTAACACACTAACTTTAAACGTTTATATTAAGGTCAAAAATACTATTTTGATCTTTTTATATGTATACAACAGCGCCACCATAAAAAATATGGCTTATGTTTAAGCTGCCTATTATTTTAGAGAAAATTTTCTCTCAGAAAATGAGCGGGCTTCTAAATTTACAACACGCAAAATAAAGAAGGAGTTGGTCGCACAAAGAAACAAAACACCCCACCAAAAAAGATAGGGTGCATAAAACTACTCAGCTAGTATTTGAACAAAAGCCATAGGAGCGCAGTCACCAGACCGAAACCCATTCTTTAAAACCCTAACATACCCTCCTGGCCTAGAAGAAAAGCGGGGAGCTATCTTCTCAAATAAATCCTTAACGGCATCTCTATCTCTAATTCTAGAATAAACTAAACGCCTATTTGCGAGGGTATCATTCTTAGCAATGGTAATCAGCGGTTCAATAGTACGCCTTAGCTCTTTTGCTTTAGGAAGCGTAGTGCTAACAAATCCAGAACGGACAAGTGACGCGCTCATGTTTTTGAACATTGCAATCCTATGAGAGGATGTCCTAGAAAATCTTCTACTTTTAACTCTGTGCCTCATTTTTACCTACCCTATACTACCTTTCTTTTTTCCAAGAAACTTATCATCCTGCCTTAGGATTGAAGGTGGCCAAACATCCAACCTAATACCCAACGACAACCCTTTAGAGGCAAGAACCTCTTTTATCTCAGTCAAAGACTTTTTACCTAAGTTTGGTGTCTTTAACAACTCAACCTCAGTTTTCTGAACCAAGTCACCAATATAATAAATATTTTCAGCCTTAAGACAGTTAGCAGAACGGACTGTCAACTCTAAATCATCTACTGGTCTTAATAACAGTGGATCCACGTACTCTTCTGGCTCTTTTTCCTTAATCTCCTTAGCTTTTTCCCAATCTACAAAAACAGAAAGCTGTCTTTGCAGTATAGTGGCAGCCCTGCGAATAGCCTCCTCAGGAAAAATTGAACCATTTGTCTCCAGATCTATAATAAGACGATCTAAATCAGTGCGCTGCTCAATTCTTGCGCTCTCAACAGAATATGAAACTTTTTTTATTGGACTAAAAGAAGCGTCAACGAGCAATGAACCAACACGTAAAGAGGATCGATCAATACCAATTTCAGCAGATTTATAGCCACGCCCTTTAGAAGCAACAAGCGTCATTTTAATATGCGCATTTTCATTTAGTGTCGCAATTAAATGTGAAGGATTTACAATCTCAACCAAGGAAGAACACTGCAAATCAGAGGCAAGAAGAGCGCCAGGACCTTTTTTGTCAACCCTAATAATCTCTTCTTCTTTACCTCCCTGAAACCTAAGAGCAACCCCTTTCAAGTTTAAAATTACATCTATAACATCCTCTCTAACGCCATCTATAGATCCAAACTCATGAAGAACGCCATCAATAGCAACCTCGGTTATTGCAAAACCAGGCATGCTAGATAACAAGACTCGCCTTAGAGCATTGCCAAGCGTATGGCCAAAACCGCGCTCAAGAGGACCCAAAACAACTCTAGCATGATGCTTGCTTATTTCGTTAACTTGTATACCATCGGGAGTTAAAAATTCCATCGATTCGAAAGACATCAAACTAGCACCCCTATTATTTTGAGTAAAGCTCAACAATCAACTTCTCATTAATACCATCAGAAAGACAATCCCTTTCAGGAGCAGCCTTGAAAGTACCAACCTTAGAAACCCTATCAATTGTCAACCAATCTGGTTGAGGCCTAGAAGAAGATAATTCTATAGCCATCAAAACACGCTGCATCACTTTAGCCTTCTCTGTCAACTCTACAACATCACCCGGGCTCAGCTCATAAGAAGGTATATTAATTTTTTTATTATTAACCTTAACAAGCTTATGAGAAACAATCTGCCGAGCATCGGACCTAGTAACAGCAAAGCCTAGACGATATACTACATTATCAAGCCTAGACTCAAGCTTTTTAAGCATTATCTCGCCAGTAGAACCTTTTGCCTTAGATGACTTCTTAAAATAATTTCTAAACTGCCCCTCTAAAACGCCGTACATTCTTTTAACTTTTTGCTTTTCTCTTAATTGCTGAGCATAATCAGAAACGCGAGACTTCTTAGCTCCGTGCTGACCAGGAGGAACCGTAGACTTACACTTTGACTCATGAGACCTAACGCCGCTTTTAAGCTGTAAATCAACAGACTCACGCCTTGAAAGCCTACACTTTGGACCGACATACTTTGCCATAAAACACTCCAGCTAATATTTTCTCTCTTCATAATCACAAAAGAATAAGCACTAAACCCTTCTTTTTTTTGAAGGCCTACAGCCGTTGTGCGGTATAGGCGTTACATCAGAAATACTGCTAACTTTTAAACCCATATTATGAACCGCCCTCAAAGCAGATTCGCGCCCCGGCCCCGGCCCCTTAACACGAACATCAAGGGACTTTATACCATAAAGATCCATTGCAATCTGAGCCGCTTTTTCTGCGGCAACCTGCGCAGCAAAAGGCGTACTTTTACGAGAACCTCTAAAACCACTACCTCCAGATGTAGCCCAAGATAGGGCAGAACCATTTCTATCGGTTATAGTTACTATCGTATTATTGAAAGAAGCATTTATATGCACTACCGCATCTAACACAAGCTTTTTTTGTTTACGTTTTTTTGTCTCTGTCTGTAACTTCATTTATTTAGCCTCTTTTTAACAGCTGACATATTACCAAGCAGCAGTTTAGAATACTAATTTTTCCTAATCTGCTTTCTTGGTCCTTTCCTGGTTCTCGCATTAGTTTTGGTTCTTTGGCCTCTTACGGGCAAACCTCTTCTATGCCTAATACCCCGATACGACCCCATATCCATTAATCTTTTTATGCTGAGGGATAAATCACGCCTTAAATCCCCCTCAACCCTATGCTTCGCAAGCTCTAACCTTATAAGATCGAGCTCCTGATCGGAAAGATCGCCAACCTTAACAGTAGCAAGAACTTTAGCTGCTTTACATACGTCTCTTGCGGTTGACAACCCAACCCCATAAACATACGTCAAACTCACCAAAACATGCTTTCCATCGGGAATATTAACACCTGCAACTCTAGCCATTTAAACCTCACAAAAGAAACGAAAAAACTATCCCTGCCTCTGCTTATGCTTTGGAGCTGATTGGCAAAGAACCCTAATAACTCCATTACGCTTAACAATCTTACAATCCCTGCATATTTTTTTGACGGACGCCCTAACCTTCATAAACACACCCCCAAGGGAAAAATTAAAATCAAAGAATACTAAGAAGAAGTTATCTTTGCTTTACGAACCAAGCCAGGATAACGACCAGACATAACGAAATTTTGAGCTTGAGAAATAAAATCCATAACAACAGCAACAACTATCAACAAAGAAGTCCCACCCAGATGCAAGGGAAAAGACAAGAAAACCTGCGCCACCTGAGGAAGAAGACACACACATATCATGTAAAATGAGCCTATCAGGGCTAACCTAGAATGAATTGAATCTATAAAAGCAGAGGTACTTGCACCAGGACGAACACCGGGAACTACTGCGCCAACACGCTTAAGGGTATCAGCCAGCTCATCTGGATTTACTATTATCGCCGCATAAAAAAAACAAAAAAACAAAACAAGGGCGGAGAATAACATAAAATATAAAGGCTGTCCAGGCTCAAGAAGATGAGCAAGATTAATAAAGAAGGGGTGCGGAGTGCCGGCAACAAGCCACCCTACAAAAGCAGAGGGAAACATTAACATACTCGTAGCAAATATCGGAGGTATAACTCCAGCCATATTTACTTTTAAAGGCAAATATGTTGGACTCTCCCTACCAAGAGAAGACTGATTGCTTTTAGATCTTGCATACATAACCTGGATTTTTCTTATTGCCTTCTCAACAAAAACCACCGAAAAAACCATACCAGCCGAAAGAAAAATAATCAATAAAAATGAGACAGCAGAAAGAGAGCCTTTATTGACGGAGTCAAAAATTCCTGATAAAACCTGAGGGAATGATGAAACAATTCCAAAGAAAATAATAAGAGAAACTCCATTACCAAAAGCATACTCAGTTATCTTTTCACCTAACCAAAGGAGAAAAAAAGCACCAGCAACCAAAGATACAACAGAAGAAAACATCAATAAATACTCAGCAGTATCAATAACTTCACTCTGACCAATAAAACTAAGAGACATTGCAAAAGCCTGCAACAGGGAAAGCAGAAGCGTAAGAAAACGAAGATGCTTCATAAGAAGCCTCCTACCAAAATCCCCATCTTTTTTGAGGGATTCAAAGTATGGAACAGAGAAAGATAAAAGCTGAAGAATAATTGAAGCTGAAATATACGGCATTATACCAAGAGCGAACACACTCATCCTCTGCAGAGCACCGCCAGAGAATGTATTCATAAAAGAGAAAATAACACCATCAAAGCTCGACAGACCAGACGCAATAGCGCCCGGAATAGGCACAAAAACGCCAACTCGAAAGACGATTAACACTAATAAAACTATCTTTAACTTAGATAAAAAAGACAAAAAAACAGAAGAACCAGAGTCAAAAACTTTTCTTTTGTTAGATCCATGCATTATAAAAAACCCGGAAAATAAAAAATAGAGCTACTTTTTCAAAGATTTACTCACCCTGACACACGAACCATAACTCTTATCTAGAATTAAGCCAGAAGAGTATATCTTTACAGCTCTAGCCACCTTAGGTACTAAGCCAGATTTTTTAAGAGAATCAAGAGATACGCAATCAGAGCTATTAAAACGGAGATCACAAGAGCGTACAGAGTATGAGAAAATAGACTTTCTTGATCTAAACCCAAACTTAGGCAGGCGTCTATACAAAGGGGTTTGCCCCCCCTCAAAACCTGCTCTTACAGATGCACCGGCGCGAGCCAATTGCCCCTTATGGCCTTTTCCAGAGGTTTTTCCCAAACCACTACCACAACCACGACCAAGTCTTTTTTTTGCTATTTTTGAACCAGGAGAACAAGATATACTGTTAATACGCACAAAACCCCCAAAAATATTATATCTTTCTCTTTAATCTAACTTGCTCAATAGAGAGAAGAGAACTAAGCGCTTTCGTTGTGGCACGGACAACATTAACTGGATTAGTTGACCCGTAACATTTAGCCAGAATATCTCTTACGCCAGCGACCTCCAAAACAGCCCTCATTGCACCGCCAGCTATAATACCTGTACCAGAAGAAGCAGGCCTCATAAATACTTGAGAAGCACCATGATTAGCCTTAACCTCGTGAGATATAGTTGCACCAGCAATCAAAGAAAAGCGACACATGTTTTTCTTTGCATCTTCCAATGATTTCTGAATAGCATCAGGAACCTCTTTTGCTTTCCCCTGACCAAAACCAACCCGACCCATCCCATCACCAACAACCGTTAAAGCAGAAAAACTAAAAATTCTACCACCTTTAACCACCTTTGAAACACGTTTCACCTGTACAAGCTTTTCAACATATCCCTCAGAACCACTACTTTTCAACATACTTAACCCACCTTAAAATGATAAGCCAACTTCTCTTGCACCATCAGCTAAAGCCTTTACTCGACCATGATACTTATAGCCCGACCTATCAAAGGAAACCTTAACAACACCTTTTGATAAAGCTCTTTGAGCTATGAGCTTTCCAACCAAACCAGCAAGAATAGTCTTATCACCAACCTCAGAAGGAAGAGAACTATTAGCTGCACCTGCATGGAAAATGTCTTTATCCCCAGAATAGGCGCTAGCGACTATATCTCCACCATTAACCTTAATAACCTGAGCATAAGTATGCTGTAAAGACCGAAAGACCGACAATCGAAAACCACCTATAACAGATATTTTTCCTCTTCCACGCAACGAACGCTTAGCTCTAGATAACTTTTTATTACTCACAATAAACACCTCTACTATTACTTCTTTTTAGCCTCTTTAATGATAATCTTTTCATCTGAATATCTAATTCCCTTCCCCTTATAAGGTTCAGGAGGCCTTATCGATCTTATTTGAGAAGCCACTTGACCAAGCAACCTTTTATCTGCAGATTTTAAAGTTAACTCAGTAGCAGAGGAAGAAGAGGCAACAACACCATCAGGCAAAGAATACTCAACAGGATGAGAATGCCCAACAGTTAAAAATACGACATTAACCTTCACTTGGAGTTTATAACCGACACCAACTAATAGAAGTTTTCGCTGATAACCAACAACAAGACCAATAATAGCATTATTTAGTAAAGCTCTAGTGGTTCCTGCCAAAATAAGCAAAGACGCAAGCTCCCTAGCTTTTGATTTCGAAATTCCAGCCGCAATGACAGAATTGTTATCAACAGAAACCTTAATATTCACCCCATCAGAAACAATAGATATTCCCAAAGGAAGAGGAAAAATTATAGAATTAGCATAACTTGATATTACAACAGAATCAGAATCAGGAAATACCGAAACGCCTTCAGGTATTTTTATGGGCTTTTTTGCAACTCTAGACATCCCCAGCAACCCTCATATTTTAGATCAATAAACAGAACACAAAACTTCACCGCCAACGCCTAACTTACGGGCGCTAACACCAGAGAGAACACCCTTGCTTGTTGATAATATAACCAAACCAAGACCACCGCTTACTTTTGGGATATCAGCCACAGAAACATAGTTCTTTAAACTTGGCTTGCTTACAAGCTTCATAGAAGAAATAACAGGGTAGGCATCATAGTATTTCAAGGACACACTTATTAAATACAAGTCAATACGAGCCCCTGAAATAACATCAAAAGACAATATAAACCCTTCTTTCTTCAAGACCTCAAGGATAGAAACCTTAAATTTAGAATGACTCAAAATAACTTCTTTATGAAAAGATCTCTGGGCATTGACAATTTTCACCAGCATATTAGCAATAGAACTTGCAGACATAAAAACACTTCCTAAATTACCAGCTCGCTTTAGTTAAACCAGGCAAATCACCTCTCATCGCATACTCTCGTAACTTATTTCGACCTAAGCCGAACTTACGATAAACGCCATGAGACCTACCAGTAATGGCGCAACGATTTCTAAGCCTGCATCTTGAGGTATCTCTGGGCATTTTCTGCAACTCTACCTGCGCAGCCCACCTTTCCTGCTCGGACAAAGAAATACTCTTTGCCCTAAGGGAAAGCCGGCGCCTCTTTTCACCATACTTTAAAACCAGTAAGTTTCTTTTCTTTTCTTTTTCGACCATAGAAGTCTTAGCCATTTTTAAAGTCCTCAAATCTTCTTAAAGGGAAAGCACAATAGAGTTAGTAATTGGCGTGCTTCATTATCATTAGAAGACTTAATAGAAATTGATATATCCATACCCCTCTCTTCACTAACCTTATCAAAATCAATTTCTGGGAAAACAGACTGCTGCGAAAGTCCAAAACTGTAATTACCCCTACCATCAAACGATAGAGGGTTTAATCCTCTAAAATCTCTAACACGAGGAAGAGCAACGGAAATAACCTTATCAATAAAATCGTACATCCTTTCTCTTCTAAGGGTTACCTTGCAACCAATCGGCAGGCCAGAACGAATCTTAAATCCTGCATTAGCCTTTCTAGCGCGGGTAATGACCGGCTTCTGACCGGTAATTAACTGAAGCTCTAATATCGCAGCATCTAGACTAGATCTATTTGCAACAGCCTCACCAACGCCCATATTAACTGTTATCTTCTTTATTAAGGGAATTTTGTTAATATTTTCATAACCAAAGGAAGACATAAACTCTGGTATAACTTTTTCTCTATAATACTTATGCAAACGAGACATTTAAAGTCCTCCAAATCAAAAAAATCAAACAACAACTACGTTAGAAGCGTGTATTGGACCCTCAATCTGTATTAATCCAGATTTTACACCCTTAGCAGGGTCTCCTTTTTTGGCTTTAGTCTTCATATTTATACCAGAGACATATAAAGAGTCACCTTTGACCTTAATAACACTTCCTACTGCATTTTTAGAAGAGCCTATTATCACCCTAACACTAGCGCCAACCTTAACTTTCATAACAACTCCAGCAAGCTAAAAAAGCGAACACAAAAAAACCCGTCTAAATAACTTCAGGAGCCAAAGATATAATCTTCATAAAGCTATCATTTCTGAGCTCTCTAGTTACAGGACCAAATATTCTTGTACCAATAGGCTGTTTCTGTGCGTTTAACAAAACAGCCGCATTCTCATTAAAAGAAATAACTGCGCCATCAGAACGCTGAATACCAGACTTAGTCCTAACAACTACCGCGAACAGAACATCTCCTTTCTTCACTTTCCCTCTCGGAATAGCAGACTTTACAGATATCTTTATTACATCACCAACACCAGCGTAACGCTTTTTTGATCCCCCAAGAACCTTAATGCATCTTACAAGTTTTGCTCCACTATTATCAGCAACAATGAGCCTTGTCTTCATCTGTATCACTTTTACAATACCCCCTCAAAACCAGACCAGATAATATAAGTTCATAACTTTCTTAAGATAAGCCAAGATTTCCTAGCGGAAATAGGCCTCACGCTAACAAGAGACACAATGTCGCCCTCTTCTGATAAGTTCTCTTCATCATGAGCAAGATACTTTCTTGTTCTAAGCACAGGCTTTCCAAAAACATTATTCTTTTTATAAAAAGAAAATTCTACCAATCTTGTTTTCACATTATTTACTTTTAAAACTTTACCAACAATCGATTTTTCTTTAATTTGCATATTTGTCTAAACCACCAGTTAGCTGTTTTCCCATAAATATTAATTTGCAGGACATATCAAACGACTAAGTTTTTTTACTAAAAAACCTAACTCTTGCCAAGTATTTTTTCCTAGCCCTTAGCTCAGATAAATCAACAGAGGCAGACAAAGACTTCCGCAACTTCATCTTCTGAACATATAAAAGAGTTTCAGCTAGCTCTTTCTCTAACTCGCTTATTGAAGCAAGACCAAGCTCGGCGAACATTAACATAATTAACTCTCCTTCACTACATAATACTTCGGCGAACAACAATTGTTCTAATTGGTAGCTTTGATCCGGCAAGAGCCAGAGCTTCTGATGCAAGATCAAGAGGAACACCATCCATCTCATAAAGCACTTTTCCAGGCTGAACTAGAGCAACCCAATACTCAACACTACCCTTACCTTTACCCATTCTTACTTCAAGAGGTTTCTTTGTTATAGGCTTATCAGGAAAAACTCTAATCCATAACTTCCCGCCTTTTTTAATATATCTAGTAATAACTCTCCTTGCAGACTCAATCTGCCTAGAAGTTAATCTACCTCTATCCACGGCCTTAAGACCAATCTCACCAAAGGAGACTTTAGATCCTCTATATGAAAGACCTCTATTTTTTCCCTTGTACTGCTTTCTAAACTTAGTTTTCTTCGGCTGCAACATTAATAGCCACCTTATTAAGCTTTCTTACCTATTACTCTCTTAAACTTTTCTTCTTTGCGCAGCTTGATCATCGGGAGATGACCGCCCCTTACTAGACAGAACCTCACCTTTAAAAATCCAAACTTTTACACCTATAGTTCCATAAGTAGTCTCTGCCCTAGAAGAGCAATAGTCTATATCGGCCCTAAAAGTGTGGAGTGGAACCCTGCCTTCTCTATACCACTCAGTTCTCGCTATTTCAGCACCCGCCAACCTTCCAGAAACCGAAATCTTTATGCCGAGAGCTCCGGCCTTAAGCGCAGACTGAACCGCTTTTTTCATCGCACGTCTGAACATCACCCGCTTCTCAAGCTGGGAGGCCACAGACTCAGATACAAGCCTAGCATCAAGCTCTGGCCTCTTAATTTCTTCAATATTTATCTGCACAGGAACGCCGATAATAAGAGCCACATCAGCCCTCAACCTCTCAACATCCTCACCTTTCCTTCCAATAACCACCCCAGGCCGCGCAGATCTTATGGTTATCTTGGCATTACCTGCAGGTCTCTCAACCTCTATTCTACCAACTGAAGCACCCTTCAACTTGGAAAAAAGATAATCTCTTGCTCTTGAATCAGCAATTAAATACTTTGAGTAAAACCTAGAACTTGCATACCAGGTAGACGTATGCTTCTTATTTATTCCCAACCTTATACCGACAGGGTTAACTTTCTGACCCATTCCTAATGCTCCTCTAAATTATCTATGCTCAAGGACTAAAGTAATATGCGAAGTAGGCTTCCTTATTCTATCAGCCCTCCCTTTAGCTCTTGGCATGATTCGCTTTAAAACAGGACCGCCATCAACAAAAACTTTAGAAATAAACAAGAGATCTACATCCATACCCTTTGATTCATCAGCATTAGAAATAGCTGACCGCAACAACTTTAAGTACATTAAGCCTGACTTGCACTTTAAAAACGACAGGACAGACAAAGCATCTTTTGCTTTTCTGCCCCTAATTAAATTAGCAACCAGCCTAGCCTTTTGAGGGGATAGCCTAACTTGCTTTAATGAAGCTACTGAATTCATAAAAAACCGTCTCCTCAGCTACCTAACTTTTCTATCACCAGAATGACCTTTAAACGTTCTAGTCACAACAAACTCACCAAGCTTATGCCCAACCATATACTCAGTAACGTATACAGGCACATGAATTTTTCCATTATGAAGCGCTATGGTCAAACCAACCATATCAGGGACCACAATTGATCTCCTAGACCACGTTTTAATAGGCTTTTTAATTCCATCACGAACAGCAGCTTCAACTTTTTTAAGCAAATGCAAATCAATGAATGGTCCTTTTTTTAGTGACCTTGGCATTCTAATCTCCGAAAAAATAAAAAAATTAAACGGTCCTACGCCTTACAATAACAGAATCTGTTCTCTTATTATTTCTAGTTTTATAGCCCTTTGTAGGCTTACCCCAAGGGGTACAAGGGTGTCTTCCACCAGAGGTACGACCCTCTCCTCCACCATGAGGATGATCCACTGGGTTCATAGCAACACCCCTAACAGTTGGCCTTTTTCCTCTATGACGCGAAGCACCTGCTTTACCCAAACTAATTAGATTATGCTCTGAATTACCAACCTCACCTATCGATGCAGAGCAAGACAAAAGAACTTTACGTGTTTCACCAGACTTCAACCGAAGAACAGCAAAAGAACCATCTTTAGCCATCAGCTGAGCATAGGCCCCAGCACTTCTTGCTAATTGACCGCCTTTGCCGGGTCTTAACTCAATGGAATGTATAAGAGAGCCAACAGGGATATCCCTAATAGGCATACTATTGCCAACAGACAAAGGACTACCGGTGCCAGATACAACAGAGGAGCCCACAATAAGCCCTTTAGGCGCCAATATATAACGCCGACTTCCATCAGAATACTTGAGAAGGGCTATATTAGCCGTTCTATAAGGATCATATTCTATAGTCTCAACCAAAGCAGGGATGGACAGCTTGTCTCTTTTAAAGTCTATAAGCCTATAAAGCTTTTTATGGCCGCCGCCATGATGCCTAACCGATATACGGCCAGCGCTATTTCTTCCGCTTTTTTTACTTATAACAGAAAGCAGTGACTTAAGCGGCCTAAGTTTACTAAGATTACCACGCGAAACTCTAACCAGAAATCTCTTACCTGGAGAAGTAGGTTTAGAGGTAACTAACGCCATATACTCAACCCCACTAATTTAAATCAATAGAAAAACCGTCTTTTAAAAAGACATAAGCTTTCTTAAGATTTTCCGATTTATATTGCTTACCCTTAAATGACTTATTTTTTGCTTTTTGATTAAGAGTGTTAACCCTTTCAACATCTACTTTAAAAAATGATTCTACAGCATATTTTATCGCCAACTTAGAAGCAGACAAAGACACAACAAAAACATAACACTGATTCACTGCATTTAGAGATGACTTCTCAGAAACATGGTGACCCTTCAGAATAATAGGGTCAAGAGAATTACTCAGTATCATAATTACAACCTACCCATAAAAGTTTCAATTGCTATACGGTCAAAAACCACGACATCATTCTTTAGAAGAGAATATAGAGTTAGATTTTCCTGAACAGTGCAGTCCAACCGTTGCAGGTTTCTAAAAGACTTACTAGCTTCTTCTGTAGGATCAGTAAATACAAGCGTTGACGAAACGTCTCCAATAAGAGACTTTATGGATAAATTTGCATCTTTTGTACTAATACGATCAACTAAAAAACTTTCAACAATAAACAACCTATCCTGATTGACAAGCTCAGACAAAACAGAAAGCAAGGCACCACGCAACATCTTCTTATTAATTTTCTTCTTGAAATTATGATTATCAGAAGCAAACGTTTTTCCGCCGCCTCGCCAAATTGGACTACGTATCGAACCAGCCCTAGCTCTCCCAGAACCTTTTTGCTTCCAAGGTTTTTTTCCACCACCAGCAACTTGAGACCTGCTCTTATGAGATTTTGATGCCTGCCGAATATTTGACATTTCGGAAACCAAAACCTGATGAACCAAAGGCTCATTATATTGCACACCAGAAAGCTTCTGAAATGTACTTACAGTTACTAAATCACATCGATTTAAAATCATCACTTTCTCCAACAAAATCAGACTTTCAAGACTTACCGACTACGCTTAATGAGGACTGGTGTTCCAACATGCCCAGGAACACCACCCTTAATAAGCAGCAATCCTCGATCAGCAATAAAGCGAGCAACTTCAAGATTCTTTATAGTGCAACGAGAAGCACCAAGATGGCCGGACATTTTTTTTCCTTTAAACACTCTACCAGGAGACTGCCTCTGACCTATTGACCCCGGAGCTCTGTGAGATAAAGAATTTCCGTGAGTTGCATCTTGACAAGCAAAACCCCAACGCTTAACTACACCAGCAAAACCTTTTCCTTTTGATACTGAAGAAACATCAACAATGTCGCCATCAATAAACCCAGAGGATAACTCAGAGCCTACACTCAACCCAGCTGATAACAAATCCTCCGTTGAAATTTTTACCTCAAAAGAATACTGAGGCACAGCAGCACCCAGCTTGATTGACTGGCCAATTTCAGACTTTTTCACCAAACTTCTTTTCTTTAAACCAAAAGCTAAAGAGGCAGCAGAATAGCCATCTTTTTCCTCTATTTTGATATGAGAAATATAACCAGGCAATAACTCGATTACAGTCACAGGCAAAACAAGGCCGTCTGGCCGAAAAACTTGGGTCATCCCCATTTTCTTGCCTAAAAAAACATTTAACATAAAAAACGCCTCAAGATTAATCAAAATCAACTTAAACTTATCTGCACCTCAACACCTGAAGCCAAATCAAGCTTCATCAAAGCATCAACCGTCTTATCAGTTGGCTCCTGTATATCTATCAATCTTTTATGAGTTCTTATTTCATACTGATCCCTAGCATCTTTATCTACGTGAGGAGAAACAAGCACAGTAAAACGCTCAATCTTCACAGGGAGAGGTATTGGACCCCGAACATGAGCACCAGTACGCTTTGCCGTCTCAACAATCTCTTGGGATGACTGATCAATCAATCTATGATCGAAAGCCTTAAGTCTAATTCTAATTTTTTGCTTATTCATAGCTATTTTCCTACACTCAAAAAAATGTTTACTAAGTCAGTAATTTTTAAACTGAACTTCAGAATCCAAAAAAAAAATCTAAACAATAACCTTGGTAACAACACCTGCCCCAACAGTCCTGCCGCCCTCCCTAATTGCAAAGCGGAGACCTTCCTCCATCGCAACAGAAGAAAGCAAAGAAACAACTAACTTAACGTTATCACCAGGCATAACCATTTCTACGCTATCAGGAAGAGTTACTTCGCCCGTCACATCAGTTGTCCTGAAGTAGAACTGAGGCCTGTAGCCTTTAAGAAAGGCCGTATGCCTTCCACCTTCTTCCTTGCTAAGGATATAAACTTCTGCCTCAAATACTTTGTGCGGCTTAATACTGCCTGGCTTTGCCAAAACCTGACCACGCTCAACATCATCCCTTTTTGTGCCCCTAAGCAAAACACCCACATTATCACCAGCACGACCCTCATCCAATAACTTCCTGAACATCTCAACACCAGTACAGATTGTCTTCTGAGTATCTTTTACCCCAACGATCTCCAACTCATCGCCAATCTTAACTATTCCTCTATCAACCCTACCAGTTACAACCGTGCCCCGACCAGAAATAGAAAAAACGTCCTCTATAGGCATCAAAAAAGCACCATCTATAGCGCGCTCAGGCAAAGGGATATAACTATCAATAGCCTGAACAAGCTTCACCACAGACTCAACGCCTATAGGGGTTTTTTCGCCCTGCAAAGCTTTAAGCGCAGAACCACGAATAATTGGCGTATTATCACCAGGAAATTCATACTGATCCAAAAGCTCTCTCACTTCCATCTCGACTAACTCAATTAGCTCCTCATCATCGACCATATCAACCTTATTAAGAAACACAACAATATAAGGGACTCCGACCTGACGAGCCAACAGTATATGCTCCCTTGTCTGAGGCATAGGACCGTCTGCAGCGGAAACAACTAAAACCGCACCATCCATCTGAGCCGCACCGGTAATCATATTTTTTATGTAGTCAGCATGGCCTGGACAATCAACATGAGCATAATGTCTTTTCTCTGACTGATACTCAACATGAGATGCAGCTATGGTTATACCTCTCGCCCTCTCTTCTGGCGCATTGTCAATCTGATCAAAAGCCTTAACTTCACCACCCCAAGTATCCGAGCAAACCTTAGTCAAGGCAGCAGTTAATGTGGTCTTCCCATGATCAACATGGCCTATCGTACCAACGTTAACGTGAGGCTTAGTTCTTTCAAACTTTCCTTTGGACATTTTAACTCACCTCTAATAAAACAAAAACAAACTAAACAGATCGCTTAACAACCGCATCAGCAATACTCTGGGGAGTTTCAACATACCGAGAAAACTCCATAGCAAAAGTTGCCCGACCCTTAGTCATAGACCTGACATCCGTGGAATAACCAAACATCTCAGACAAAGGAACCTCAGCTCGCACTATCTTACCTGCCGCATTGTCGTCCATACCAAGAAGAACACCTCTACGTCTATTTAAGTCACCAGTGACATCACCCGTATACTCCTCAGGCATAACTACCTCAACCTTCATAGCCGGCTCAAGCAAAACAACTTTTCCAAGACGAACGCCATCCCTTGTTGACATCATTGCAGCCATCTTGAACGCATTCTCATTTGAATCAACCTCGTGGTATGAGCCGTCATACAAAATAGCCCGAACACCGACAACAGGATAACCAGCAAGAACACCTTGACTAAGCTGTTGCACCACGCCTTTTTCTATAGCGCCAAAATACTCTCTCGGAACACTACCACCGTGAACCTCTTCAACAAACTCAAAGTCTTTATCTAAACCTATCGGCTCAAAACGGATCTTAACGTGACCATACTGACCACGACCACCAGTCTGCTTAACATACTTCCCTTCAGCCTCAGAGGGAATTCTCATAGTCTCCCTATAAGCAACCTGAGGTTTACCTATATTTGCCTCAACCTTAAACTCACGACGCATTCTATCAACAATAATCTCAAGATGCAGCTCACCCATACCAGAAATAATAGTCTGACCAGTTTCCTCATCAGTTCTAACTCTAAAGGATGGATCTTCTTGCGCGAGACGACCTAACGCCAAACCCATTCTCTCCTGATCCGGCTTAGACTTTGGCTCAACAGCAACAGAAATCACCGGCTCAGGAAAATCCATTTTCTCTAAGGTAATCACCTGCTTAACATCACAAAGCGTATCACCAGTCGTAACATCTTTTACACCAACAGCGGCAGCAATATCACCCGCATAAACCTCTTTAATCTCTTCTCGAGAGTTAGCGTGCATCTGCAAAAGCCTACCAATCCTCTCTTTTCTATCCTTGACAGGGTTATATACCGTATCTCCAGAACGAAGGACGCCAGAGTAAACCCTAAAATAAGTCAAAATACCCACAAAAGGATCGGTTGCTATCTTAAAAGCCAAACTTGAAAAAGGCTCAGCATCATCTGACAAGCGACTAGCCTCCGAACCATCTTCAAGAAGCCCTGTTATCGGAGGAACATCATTAGGCGCAGGCAAATAATCAATAACAGCATCTAAAACAGCCTGAACCCCCTTATTCTTAAAGGCTGATCCACAAAGAGCCAAAACCACTTCATTAGATATAACAAGTTTTCTTAGCGCAGACTTAATCTCAACAACAGACAACTCATCACCAGAAAGATAGCGAGATAGCAAATCCTCATCGGTCTCCGCTACAGCCTCAAGCATAGATTCCCTAAGCTCCTCAGCTTTTACAAGTAACTCAGAGGGCACATCCTTAACCTCAAACGTTAAACCCTTATCTTCCTCGTTCCAATAAATAGCCTTCATAATCACAAGATCTATGACGCCCTTAAAATTCTCCTCAGAACCTATATTAAGCTGAACAGGAATAACTTTAGCACCAAGCCTTTTTCTTACCTGATCAACAACACGAAGAAAGTCAGCACCAGGCCTATCCATCTTATTAACAAAAACTACCCTAGGAACACCATACCTGTTTGCTTGGCGCCATACCGTCTCAGACTGAGGCTCAACACCAGCGGTACCACAAAAAACAACAACAGCGCCGTCAAGCACCCTCAAAGAACGCTCCACCTCAATCGTAAAATCTACGTGGCCGGGAGTATCAATAATATTGATACGGTGCTTCTCATAATTCCTAGCCATCCCATCCCAGAAACATGTTGTGGCAGCAGAAGTGATAGTAATACCCCTCTCCTGCTCTTGCTCCATCCAATCCATGACAGCCGTACCCTGATGAACTTCTCCAATTTTATGGAGAACACCGGTATAGAAAAGAACTCTTTCTGTAGTAGTGGTTTTACCTGCGTCTACGTGGGCACATATCCCTATATTTCTATAGTGGCTAAGAGGGGTTTTACGGCTCATGCTTGAAAATTACTCCGAATAACTAAAACCTATAGTGAGAAAACGCCTTATTGGCCTCAGCCATTCTATGCACTTCTTCTTTTTTCTTTACAGCGCCGCCTTTACCATCAAAAGCATCAAGCATTTCACCCGCAAGCCTCTGAGGCATAGATTTCTCGCTTCTTTTTCTTGCAGAATCAACCAACCATCTCATGGCAAGAGCAGTTCTTCTGCTTGACTTTACTTCAACAGGAACCTGATAAGTTGCACCGCCAACTCTTCTTGACTTAACCTCAACGGAAGGCCTCAAGCCATCCAAAACACCCTCAAAAGTATCTACCGCGCTCTTTCCAGACCTTACAGCCAATAACTCTAGAGCACCATAAACAATTCTCTCTGCGACAGACTTCTTTCCCGAAGTCATCACATGGTTTATAAATTTTGCCACCACTTTACTTCCGTACTTTGGATCAGCAAGAATGTCTCTTTTGCCGATAACCCTTCTTCTTGGCATACACTAAAACCCCAAACTAAAGCATTAATTTAAAAAACTACTTCTTAGGCCTTTTCGCACCATACTTAGATCTAGCCTGCCTACGAGCACTCACCCCAGATGTATCTAAAGAACCGCGAACGGTATGATATCTAACACCAGGAAGGTCCTTTACTCGACCGCCACGAACCAAAACAACACTATGCTCTTGCAAATTATGCCCTTCTCCACCAATGTACGAAGTGACCTCATAACCATTGGTAAGCCTAACACGACAAACCTTCCTCATTGCAGAATTGGGCTTTTTTGGGGTTGTAGTGTAAACTCGTGTACACACGCCTCGCCTTTGAGGACAACCCTGCAAAGCAGGAACATTAGTTTTAAATAATTTCTTTGACCTTGGCTTTCTTATAAGCTGATTAACTGTCGCCATAATGATCTCTTCACTCCGAAGTTACGCGTACCAATTTGGTAAAATATCGAGGGTATCGCAAGGACGTGTGATTCTATACGCTGAAAGGAAGCATGTCAACAAAGACAACACATGTTTAAAAGCAGCGCCAAAACAACCACATAATCCAAAAAAAACCTAAAAAAACAACAAAAAACAGGAAAAAAAACCAACAATAACTCAACCAACCAAAGTTAACTCATGAATACTTTCAACAAGAAAAGCAACTTTAAAGGGATCAATATCAGGCAAAATACCGTGGCCTAAGTTAAAAACATGGCCAGGATGACTACCAGAGAAGGCAGAGGAAATTCTAATCACTTCCTTCCTAATATCATCCTTAGAACCATATAAAACGCAAGGATCTAAGTTCCCCTGAAGACTAACCCTGCCAGAAACAATCCTCTTCGCATGAGCAATATCAATAGTCCAATCTAAACCAATACAATCAGCGCCAGAGTCCAGCATGGTCTCCAACCACAAACCGCCACCTTTTGTAAAGAGGATGATTGGCACAGAACAGCCTGCCGCCCGAACCAGAGAAATCACTTTTTTAATATAATCAAGAGAGTACACACTATAACTTTCAGAGCTAAGCAAACCACCCCAGCTATCAAACACCTGAAGAACTTGCACCCCACTCTTAACCTGAGCAATCAAATAAGCAGCAATTATAACAGTTAACCTATCCAGCAAATCATGCATTAACCTAGGATCTTCATAAGCCATTTTTTTGACCCCATTAAAATCCTTACTGCTACCGCCCTCAACCATATAACAAGCAAGCGTCCAAGGACTTCCGCTAAAACCAATTAACGGAACCTTTGATCTTAACTCATAGGCAATCAAGGCTACAGCTTTCATCACATAACCAAGATCTTTCTCAACATCTATAATCTCTAACGACTCAAAATCAAGACGAGTCTTAATTTTCTTCTTGAACTTTGGTCCTTCACCGGACTCAAAATACAAACCTAAACCCATAGCATCAGGAATAGTTAAAATGTCTGAAAAAAGAATGGCTGCATCCAAATCAAAACGCTCAAGAGGCTGAAGAGCAACCTCACAAGCAAGCTGAGGCGTTTTACATAAAACCATAAAATCGCCAGCCTTTTTTCGAACAGCGCGATACTCAGGCAAATATCTACCAGCCTGACGCATAATCCAAACAGGTGTACAGTCAACAGGCTCTCTATTGAGAGCCCTAATAAGACGATCATTGATTAATTTTTTCATTTATACCTAAAATTTAAAGTGATTTTTCATCCAATCCAAATAATATAATTCAAAATAAACCTAAGGCTAAACAGCCAAAAAGTCTAAAATACCTTCAGCAGCAGCACGACCCTCAGCTATTGCAGTAACGACAAGATCAGAACCTCGCACCATATCACCGCCAGCAAATACCTTTACATTACCAGTTTGAAACTTAAACTTTTGATCGGCAGGGGCTATTACACGACCAATATCATCAGTCTGAACAGCATGACCATTAAACCAAGGTGCCGGGCTGGGCTTAAAACCAAAAGCAATAATAACAGCCTCAGCAGGAAGTATTTCCTCGCTACCCGGAATGACCTCAGGAAGCTGACGACCTCTTGCGTCAGGCTTACCTAAGCGAGTACCGACAACCTTAACACCCTCCACTCGATTACCGCCCAAGATTGCAACGGGTTGACGATTAAATAAAAACTGCACCCCCTCCTCTCTCGCATTAGTTACCTCTCTGCGAGAACCAGGCATATTCTCCTCATCCCGCCGATAAGCACAAATAACACTATCAGCACCCTGCCGAATAGCTGTTCTATTACAGTCCATCGCTGTATCACCACCACCCAAAACAACCACTCGCTTTCCCTTCATATCAATAAAATCACCACCATCAAAACCATGATTTTTATTAACACTAGACACAAGGTAAGGCAAAGCATCGTATACACCAAGCAAACCCTCACCAGAAAACCCACCCTTCATAAAGGTATAAGTCCCCATACCCAAAAAAACAGCATCAAAATCACTAACGATCTCTTCAAAAGAAATATCTTTACCAATATTTGTATTTAATTTAAAAGTAATTCCCATCCCCTCTAAAATGACACGACGTCTTTTTATCACAGATTTCTCTAATTTAAACTCTGGAATGCCAAAGGTTAACAAACCACCAATCTCAGGGTTGCGATCAAAAACAGTAGGTTTAACGCCATTTCTAACTAAAACATCGGCACAACCCAAACCAGCTGGGCCTGCACCAATAACAGCAACACGCTTTCCTGTGGAAATAACAGACGACATATCCGGCTTCCAACCCAATTCAAAAGCCTTATCGGTTATATATTTTTCAACAGAACCTATCGTTACCGCCCCAAAACCATCATTGAGCGTACAAGCACCTTCACAAAGGCGATCTTGAGGACAAACACGACCACAGACCTCCGGCAAAGTGTTGGTTTGATGGCACAGCTCTGCCGCTTCAAAAATATTTCCTTCCGAAGCCAGCTTTAACCAGTTAGGTATGTAGTTATGAACAGGGCACTTCCACTCGCAATAAGGATTACCACACGCCAAGCACCTATGAGACTGCTGAACAACTTGAGGCTCAGAAAAAGGCTCATAAATCTCTATATATTTTTTCTTCCTAGTTTTAAGCGGGATTTTGGAGGGATCTTGTCTCGCCACATCAAGAAACTGAAAATGATTATCGAGCCTTTTACTCATAGTGCAAACCCTTAAAATACTACTCTGGACGAGACCGGATGCTCTTCATTAATGTTTCTATGCCGGCTGCTTTTGGCTTAACCAACCAAAATTTCCCAACGTAGTCCTGAAAATTATTTTTTAATTCAGCTCCCCACTTACTTCTCGTCTCTTGAACAAACTCAGTAATTACCTCAACTAACAGAGTTTTATACTCTTCCATTGTCTCAGAAGTAATTCGCGCAATATCTACCAATTCATGGTTGTACTTATCAACAAAAGAGTGATCAAGATCTAACACAAAAGAAAAGCCACCAGTCATCCCAGCACCAAAGTTATAACCTGTTTGCCCAAGAACGACGACTAACCCACCCGTCATATACTCACAGCAATGGTCACCCGCCCCTTCAATAACCGCAAATGCGCCCGAATTTCTAACACCAAAACGCTCACCAGCACGACCAGCAGCAAGTAACTTACCCCCAGTAGCACCATAAAGACAGGTATTTCCCATAATAGGCGTAAGGTGGCTTTTGAAAAGAGAATTCTCAAACGGCCTTAAAACAAGCTTGCCGCCAGTCATACCTTTGCCAACATAGTCGTTTGCATCGCCCTCCAGAACCATATTCAAACCGCCCGCATTCCAAACACCAAAACTTTGGCCCACCGTCCCCAAAAAGCGCAAAGTGACCGGGCTACTAGACATGCCCTGATTACCATACCTCTTTGCAATCTCACCAGATAAGCGCGCACCGACTGAACGATCACAGTTTGTAACACAGAAGTCATACACTCCGCCCGACTTTTGCTCAACTGATTCACGGACTGTATTCCAAATTTTAAGATTAAGTGCGCCAGTATCAAAAGGATGATTACGTAGCTTTGTACAAAACTGAGGAATATCTTTAGCTATATGCTGATTCCCCAACATGGCAGACAAATCTAAACCGCGATGCTTATTAGTTGTACCCTCTACCAAGACCAAAAGGTCTGTGCGCCCAATAACATCGTCAAGCTTTTTAAAACCAAGCTTTGCTAGCCATTGACGCGTCTCTTCGGCTATAAACTTAAAAAAGTTCATGACCATTTCAACTTCACCTATAAAGTGATGGTCTCTCAAATGCTGCTGCTGAGTAGCGACACCTGTTGCGCAGTTATTAAGATGGCAAATACGCAAGTATTTACAACCCAAAGCGATCATGGGCACAGTGCCAAAACCAAAACTTTCTGCGCCGAGCATGGCAGCCTTAATAACATCCAATCCTGTTTTTAGACCGCCATCTGTTTGCAAACGGACTTTATCACGCAGCTCATTCATTCGCAGCGCCTGCTGCGTTTCACTTAAACCCAACTCCCAAGGTGAGCCAGCATAGCGGATTGAGCTAAGAGGGCTTGCAGCTGTTCCGCCGTCATACCCAGAAATTGTAATTAAATCTGCATAAGCCTTAGCAACACCAGCAGCTATCGTACCAACACCCGGCTCTGAAACTAACTTCACAGAGATCAACGCCTCAGGATTAATCTGCTTTAAATCAAAAATTAGCTGAGCAAGATCTTCAATAGAATAAATATCATGATGAGGCGGTGGAGAAATAAGCGTTACACCAGGAACGGAATATCTCAAACGAGCAATCAGCTCGTTCACTTTTCCACCAGGCAACTGACCACCCTCACCAGGCTTTGCACCCTGAGCTACTTTAATCTGTAAAACTTCAGCGTTAACTAAATAGTGCGGCGTTACGCCAAAACGACCAGAAGCAACCTGTTTAATCTTTGAAACTTTCTCAGTTCCAAAACGAGCAGGGTCTTCGCCACCCTCACCCGAATTAGAGCGAGCTCCCAAACGATTCATCGCCGTGGCAATTGCCTCATGCGCCTCAGGAGAAAGCGCCCCTAAAGACATACCCGCAGAATCAAATCGCTTCAAGATAGCCTCAATAGGCTCAACCTCAGAAATAGAAATAGCATCTAATTCTTTTATTTTTACGAGATCACGCAGATAAGCAATGCCTCTTTGCTCAATAATCGCAACATACTCTAAATAATCCTCATACAAACCAGTTCGCACCGCTTTATGAATAGACTGAACAACATCAGGATTAAAAGCATGATATTCACCATTGTGAACATATTTGAGAAGCCCACCCGGATCAACTGGACTGCGAGCCTTCCAAGCAAGCTCGACCAGCCTTTCTTGATCAACCTCTAAATCAGCAAAACGAGCACCCTGAATACGGCTAGGCGCCCCTTTAAAACATACATTCACAACCTCATCATGAAGACCAATCACCTCAAATAATTGAGCGCCACGATAAGAAGCAATAGTTGAAATACCCATCTTAGAAATGATTTTCAACAATCCCTTCGTAATCGCCTTTCGATAGTTTTTCAGCGCTTCTAAAGGATCAATCGTAATTTCGCCTGTTTGAATTTGCTCACAAATCGTCTGGTAAGATAAGTAAGGATAAATTGCTGTCGCACCAAAACCAACGAGTACCGCAAAATGATGCGGATCACGCGCAACCGCTGTTTCAATAATAAGATTGGCGTTACATCGCAATCCCTTTGCGATCAAATGATGATGTATTGCGCCCGTGGCTAACACGGCATTAATGGGACGTAGATTTGGTGCGATATCACGATCAGTCAAAACAAGAATAACCACACCAGAACGAATTGCAGCTTCTGCCTTCTGACATATAACTGAGATAGCAGATTGCAAAGTTTGCCCGGAAGCATAGTTTAAATCTATTTTTTCTACAGGATAAGCGGCGTTATTCAAATTCATTAGACGATGAAATTTACTATGAGACAGCACGGGGGACTTTAATACAATTCGATTAGCATGATCAGCTGTTTCTTCAAATATATTTCGCTCAACCCCAATTAATGTCTCAAGAGACATTACAATCGCCTCACGCAAAGGATCAATCGGTGGATTGGTTACTTGCGCAAACTGCTGACGAAAATAGTCTGTAAGTGGTCGAACACGCGTCGACAAAACAGCCATTGGCGTATCATCACCCATCGAACCCACTGCTTCTTGAGCACTCTCGGCCATGGGACGTAAAACCTGATCTTTTTCTTCCATTGATAACTGAAAAAGTTTTTGGTAAACCTTTATTTGATTGCGGTCAACCTTCTCAAGCAAACCGGTTTCTTCATCCAAACTAGAACTTAATTCCAGCGCATGTTCTTTCAACCACTTCTTATAAGGCTTGCGTGACTTGAGCAATAAATCGACCTCTTCCGTCAGAAGAATACGACCTTCTTGCGTATCTATCGCAATCATCTGACCTGGACCAACGCGACCCTTAGAAACAATATCTTCAGGCTGACAAGGCATAACACCCACTTCTGAAGCAAGCGTCATAATTCCTTTGTTTGTTAAAACCCAACGAGCAGGGCGCAAACCATTTCTATCTAAAAAACAAACTGCATAACGACCATCGGTTAGCACAACGCCCGCAGGGCCATCCCAAGGCTCCATATGCATTGAGTTATACTCATAAAATGCACGCAAATCTGGATCCATAGATTCAATATTCTGCCAGGCAGGCGGAACCAAAAGACGAGCTGCCCTAAAAATATCCATGCCGCCAACCAAAAGAAGTTCAAGCATATTATCAAAAGAAGAGGAGTCTGAGCCTGTGCGATTTACAATGGGAGATAAACTCTCAATGTCAGGCAGCAAGTCAGAATTAAACTTACTAATTCTCGCCTCAGACCAATTCCTATTTCCTGAGATGGTGTTAATCTCACCGTTATGCGCAAGATGCCTAAAGGGATGGGCGAGCCGCCATCTTGGCAAGGTATTCGTTGAAAAGCGCTGATGGAAAATGCAAATAGAGGTTTCCATGGAGGCATCACTCAAATCTAGATAGAACCTAGCGATGTCGTGAGGCATCATCAAACCTTTATAGGCAATCACAGAAGATGAAAGTGTAGAAACATAAAAATCAGAATCTTCCTTCATTTTAATTTCAGCTTTACGACGCGCATAAAACAACTTGCGAGCAAGCGTTGCAGAATCAATATCATCTGCATTAACAAATATCTGAGAGATTCGAGGAAGGCTTTTTAAAGCAATACTACCCAAAACATGCGGATTAGTAGGCACTTCTCGCCAACCAATTACCGTCAAACCTTGAGCAAAAATTTCAGACTCAATCGCCTGCTTGCCTTTTTCAGCCAGATTAATATCTTGGTTAAAAAACACCATACCTACAGCAAAATGCTTAGATAGCTCAACACCCAAAGAAGCTTTCGCCACTTTTCGAAAAAAAGTCTCAGGCATTTTTATCAATAGACCACAGCCATCGCCTGTTTTGCCGTCAGCAGAAACAGCGCCACGATGCGTCATGCAGGTTAAAGAAGCAATTGCTGCTTCGATAAGATCATGGCTTGGACGACCCTCAACTTGAGCAGTCATACCAAAACCACAATTATCTCTTTCCTGATCAAATTGAAACAGCGTATTCATTTTCTCGGGAGCGTGATTCATCGACCCTTCCATAAAACATCAGTAATAATGATTCTTGACTCAAAAAAAAGCGCAGAAATGCCCCCCCTCCCTATTCGCAGAGGGAGGAACATTCTAACACCGGCACTTAGATTTTCAAAATAAATTAAATCAATAGAAAACAAAGAGATAGGCAATGGCAGCGGCACTTTTTTATGGGAATAGCGCCACTACTTTACGGAAACAGCGCTGCTACTTTACGGAAACAGCGCTGCTACTTTACGAAACCAGCGCTGCTACTTGATGATTATTTTTTGAACGTCACCAATACTTCTAACCCAAGGCTGCTTACCTTTCAATGATCCAGGCAGGCGCAAAGCTGCTTTTTGAGCAGCTGCCCTGGAAGGGAAGTCGCCATAAACGACCGCATACCATGGCTGGCCAAGATGGGAATATTTAAAATAATCTAGCCGCCCTGAGGCTTGATTTGCTTTCACAAAAGCAGCTGCTGCGGCTTTATCTCTTCCTGCAAAAACCTGCAATGTAAAATGATTAGATGAAGCACCACCCAACCAAACTACCTGACCTATACCTGAGATGGCTTTAGTAACAGGTTTTTCTGGTATCTGCTTTTTCGCAACAACCGGCTTTGCTAATGGCCTGGCTTCAACAGCACGTAGCTTTACGACATTTAAAGACTTCTGTTTTTGCTGCAATGATGTCGACTCATTAAACTCACGCGTACTCAATGAAACACCGGGCTCGCCATCCAACAAAGGTTCAGCAACTAACGACGGATCACTTACCTCGACAGCCTCTTCGGTTAACACACCAGCGGTACGACTACCAGCGGTAATATCAGCATTAACCGACTCTTCTATTATAAAATTAGATGCCACAGGCACTGACTCAACAATGTCAGGAATTTCACTTGCCGAGGCAATCTGCTGAGAGCTAGGCTTCCCCGGCAATGACGGTGACGACAAAGGCTTAGACTGCGAAATATAACCAGCCTCAATATCAGCCGAACCCGCACCCTCTTTATCAAGACGAGAAGCAAGCGCTTCACGATGAAAAGGATCGCTATTAGGCAAGGATGCTTTTCTCGAAGCCGCCTCTGCCACAGCAGGATCAAGCGTATCAAAGTCATCTTTCTTGGGGTTGCCATCAAACACCCACGCAAGCCCAATCAGGAAAATAGCCACCGCCCCCACTAAAAAATGAAAACGTGAAAACCCGCTAACCTCTACTTGTTCTGTACTTTTTTTAGCACCCGCCGCCAATACAGCATCAAGCTGCATTATTAATTCATCAGGATAACCTTTTGCTTTTTTAATAGATTCTTTCATTGTCGTCAGCGCTGAATAATCACGCACGCCTTTACTTTTAAGCAAAAATTTCAAAAAATGCTCAGCATCTTTTTCATCAAAAGGCTCTAGCGCAATCCAATGCCCTAACGCAGCAAATTTTTCAGCAATCGCCTCTTCTTCAAATAAAGAAGAGGTCGAAAAATCACCCAGCAAAATAACTTTTAGCTGCTGCTCATGTGAAACACCCACCCAACGCAATAAAGTATTAGCAATTGACACCGTTAATTGTTCAGCATTATCAATACAAAGAATAATCGACTCACCCCGAAAAGCAGATTGCTCAGCAAAATCCAAGATTGCTTTTTCAGCATCAACAAGTTGGCCGTCACTCTCAAACCACTCTTTGGGAACACCAATTGTTTGAGCAATATAAAGAGGAAAATCTTGCGACTGCAATAAAACAGCACCATCAAAACTCACAGCACGACAGTTAGATTCAGGCGCAAACTTTAAAACCTGCTTACCCAAGCATGACTTCCCTACACCTTTTGCACCTGAAAGCACAACAACAGGATAAGTATAAGAAATAAGATAAAGAACTAAATCTAAAATCTCCTGTCGCTTGCCACCCCCAAAAAAATCTTGAGAGGCAACACGCGCTGCGCGCTCAAACTTAGTTTTTGCTGCTGTTTTTTTTGAATCGCCTGTTACAGCGAGAGACTCATCATCCCACTCTTGAAGATCCGCGCCTGAATATCCTTCGGATGTTTCAGTCAAATCAAAATCATTTTCCTTCTTAACCGCCATATCGTTCTCCCTTACTTTAATTCCTTGCTTTGCTTTACTGACTAAGAAGCAACAAATTGATTCAATGTTTCATAAAAAGCTTTTTCATTATAGACGTCCGTAACCAATGCCTTGCCCTGCCGCTCTAACAATACCAACCTAATTTTTTGATTAATGTTTTTTTTGTCTCCCAGCATGAAAGATACAAAATCATTTACCGTCATATCCTGTGGTGGATTAACCGGCAAAGCGGCTTGCTGAAAAAGAGTACGTGTAACACTCACCATCGCAGGCTCAATCCATCCCATCCGAGCGGAAAGATCCAAGGCCATTAACATTCCTACTGCAATCGCCTCACCATGCAACCATGTTTTATACTGGGTAAAGCCTTCAATAGCATGACCAAACGTATGCCCAAAATTTAATATAGCTCGTAAGCCCGACTCGCGCTCATCCTGCCCTACGACCTGAGCCTTAATTTCACACGATCTTTTAATTGCCTCACCTAATTTTTGATAATTAAGCGCAATAAGCTCGCCCCAATGAGCTTCACACCACATAAGAAAAGTTTCATCATAAATAAAACCATACTTAATAACCTCTACCAAACCTGCAACCAGTTCACGCTTAGACAAGGTTGATAAGGTAAGCGGATCTATCACCACCATAGAAGGTTGATGAAACGCACCAATCATGTTTTTACCCAGCGCATGATTAACACCCGTTTTACCGCCCACCGAGGAATCAACCTGGGAAAGTAACGTTGTAGGTAACTGGATAAAAGGCACGCCTCGCTGATAAGCGCTGGCAACAAAACCGGTTAAATCGCCAATAACACCACCACCCAAAGCGATTAGCATCATATTTCTAGAAAAACGATTTTCCAGCAAAAACTGCCATATTTTCTCAGCAGACGCCAAGGTTTTGGTGGATTCACCTGCCGGCAAAATAATCTTTTTAAACTTAGCAACCAAGGGCGTTACTTGATCTTCGACTTTCTGCAAATAATAGGCAGCCACATTTTCATCGCACACAATACATACTTCTTGCTTTAAATAAGGCGTCAAAAGTGCGCCTAACTTATTAAAAAGCCCTTCCCCCATAAAGATCGGATAATTTTTTGCGTAAGCATCGCTAAAGGTTACTTGTAAAACAGGAGAAATTTCCACCGCTCACTCCTTGATAGACACATCTAGAACATTAAAAAATAGCGGGAAATATAACAGCAAAAGAAGGAGAGAAAAACAGCGGAAGAATTAATTTTCTAAGATAAAAAAAGGCCGCTTATCACTAAGCAGCCCTTTTTAAATCAAACATAAAGACAAAACAAGCTAATAAATTAGAAGCTGTGCTCTACACCTACACCGAACACATCGCTCTCGGCATCAGCATCATTCTTGTAAGTGCTGAAAAAAGCCATTGCTCTGGTCTTTTTAGCTAAAGCTTGATCTACACCTAAAGAAACTTGCTGGCCGCCAGCAGCTCGGATATCTGAGCTGATAACCTGTGCTTTCAACGTGGTTTGACCAATAGCATAAGAGCCGCTTACCAAGAAACCAGTTTCAGAATCAGCGCCAGCAACATTGGCAAGCTCAGATTGCTCAAGCATCACATAACCAGAAAAAGCACCCATGGTTGCACCGCCGGTTAAACGAACAGCATCACGCCCGGTAAGAAAGGTAGCACCCGACGCTGGGATAGTAGTACCTTGCGTTGACTGTACTTCACTATCGTATGCTATCGCACCATAAAAACCATTTTGCTCATAAACCAAACTTAAAGACGCTTGATCTAGTGGGCCATCCGCTTCAGATGCAGCCGTTACAACAGTGGTGTCTGAACGCTCGCCTGGCGCTACCTGCAAACGAAACTCCATACCTGAAAACTTAGGAGACAAATAGGCAATGCTATTGGTCATACGAATTTCACCGGAGGTCAACACATCTTTTAAATCTAGATCTCTAACGCCTGAAAGTTCAGCCTCCACATCGTTAAACATATCAGCCTTGCCTTGTGACATTTTAAAAGGCGTATCTTGGACACCCGCCGTAATGGTACCAAAGCTGCCTTTTAAACCTACATAGGTAGGGCGCGCAGAAATAGTCGTATCTTCACCCGTAATATCAATGCCGCGCTCAATTTGATAAATACCTTCTAGGCCATTACTTAAATCTGCCGTGCCTTTGAAACCAAAACGTGAACTATTGGTTTGCATTTCATACTGGTCTACCACGCCATTATCTGACAGCTGATAACCGGCAAACAACTTACCATAAACAGTTGGGCCTGAATTCGCCGCTTGTACCGCAACAAAAGGAAGAGATAGTGCAACGCCTATCGTTACAGTTACCAACTTTTTATTCATATATAAATCTCCTAAGATCTCAAAATTGAAGTTAATGTACTGTTGGCCAAAGCACAACAGGCACCTACTCGCGCAGGCTCCTTTGCGCATTCTGCAAAAAGTATATTACAAGAAAATGAAAAAGATAAATCTATTTCAAAAAAAACCACAAAAAAATAGAAAAATAACGCTTTTATTTAATTTAAATGGTTTTTTTGGCTTTTTTGGGGCTTTTTTTAAGGCAAGGAGAGGTAGAGAAGAACCTCATCTCTTTATTTTATTTGGACAAGGCGTTAATTCTATAAAAAATAATAACGTGTGAAATACTTAAGCCGAGATCAATGCTTAAGAATAAAGATGGTTTTTAGTTTTAGCTATGCCGTGGTTTCAAGTACGAAGGGTATAGAAGCGCAACAAGAACAGTAAACCTATTTCTTATTGAGCTTCTAACTGATAATGATCTACTTCTTAGCCGGTACTTTCTCTACCTGCAAGCGCTTTTTTACAGGCGCTTTTTTCTGAGGTTCAGCCAATGCTTTTTTTGCTTTAACAGCTACTTTTTCTTTTGCAGCCGGTTTTTCTTTTGCAGCCGGTTTTATGGTCGCAACCGCCTTCTCTTTCACAACTGCTTTTGACTTAATCGGTGGTTTGGCTTGAGCAGGTGCTTTCGTTTTATTAATAGGCGCTTTCGCTTTATCAACAGAAGCTTTCGCCTTAAGAGACTCTTTCGCCTTAAGAGAAGACCCTTTCGTTTTAAGAGGTATCTTCCCTTTATCAGCTTCTTTAAGCTTAACAACCTGCTTATCAACAGATAAACCTTTGCGCTTCTCATCTTTTTTAGAGATTTTTGACTCTGGCTTTTTTAGCTCTGATTTTTTTAATATAGGCGATGCTTTTGATCCAGATACTTTGGGCGCAGCTGAATAGGCATGAACCAAACTAAAATCAATTTTCTTATCATCCACATTTACTTTGGCGACAAGAACACGCACTTTTTGACCTAAAGAAAAACAAGTCTGCGTAAGCTCCCCCACCAAACGATGACGGGCAGCATCGAAGTGATAATAGTCATTATTGAGGGTTGAAACATGCACTAATCCGTCAATATACACACCAGAAAGCTCAACAAAGAAACCAAAAGCAGTAACGCCAGAGATTACACCGTTATACTCTTCACCCACGTGATTTTTTATATAATCACACTTCAACCAAGATACCGCATCACGCGTCGCTTCATCAGCACGGCGTTCACTCAACGAACAAGTATCACCCAACTCAATCATCTGTTTGGGATTGTAAGGAATCCAATCTTTTTTATTAACCGCCTTCACGCCCTTCACTCTTTCAACATGCGCACTTTCAATTTTAGAACGAATTAAAAAACGCAAAGAACGATGAACTAATAAATCAGGATAACGCCTGATGGGCGACGTAAAATGAGCATACTCATCATAATTTAAACCAAAATGACCGTTATTCTCAGGCGTATAAACAGCCTGCCCCATAGAGCGCAACATAACAGTCTGAATAAGGTTTTGATCCGGCCTTCCTTTTGCTTGCTCAAGAATTGCCTGCAAATCCTCAGGTTTCACTTCTTTTTTCTTCGGCAACGAAAAACCAAGCGGCGCTAAAAACTCACGTAACTTCTCAAGCTTTTCTTCAAGTGGACCACGATGAACACGATACAGTACAGGTAACTCATGAATAGTAAGCACGCCTGCCGCACACACGTTGGCCGCTAACATGCACTCTTCAATTAAGCGATGAGCATCGTTACGCTCAACAGGTAAAATTTCACGAATTTTATGGTTTTCATCAAAAACAATCTTTGTTTCAACCGTTTCAAACTCAATCGCCCCTCTTAACGAACGCGCTTTTTTCAAAGCATGATATAAACCATACAAATGGGTAAGCGGCTGAACGAGATGGGGTAACGCAATGCTTAACTCGTGCTCTAATGCCGTGCCCGCATTCATTGCGTCTAAAAATGAGCCAACCCGCGTATACGTAAAACGCGCCTTGGAATGAATAACAGCCTCAGAAAAATAAAAATCAGTAATAACACCCTTCTTAGAAATGCTCATGGTACAAACTAAAACAAAACGATCTTGCGCAGGATTTAATGAGCACAAACCATTGGACAAAATCTCAGGCAACATCGGAATAACGCGGTTAGGAAAATAAACCGAAGTTGAACGAGTCTTCGCCTCTTTTTCCAGCGCACTCTCTACTCGCACATAATGGGAAACATCAGCAATTGCAACAGATAACTGCCAACCACCGCCTTTAATTTTTTGACAAAAAACAGCATCGTCAAAATCTTTAGCATCTTCACCATCAATGGTCACAAAAGGAAGATCGCGTAAATCAAAACGATTTTTATACTCTAACGCTTCAAGCTCTGCCGGTATTTTCTGCACTTCAGCCAAGACTTCTTGTGGCCAAACGTAAGGAATACCATGAGAACGCACGGCAATATCAATTTCCATCCCAGGCGCTAAATGATCACCTAACACCTCAATGATTTTACCAATAGGTTGCTGACGTCCATCAGGCTGCATCAAAATTTCACAAACAACGAGCTTGCCACTAGGCGTTTCTAGCTGGTGTTCTTTAGGGATAAGGATATTATGTGCAATTTTTTTATTATCAGGCTCAACCATGCCCACGCCATAATCTTCAAAAAAACGACCGACAACTTGCTTGGTATTACTCTCAACCACCTCAACAATGGCACCAATTTT
The DNA here is from genome assembly GCA_945860125.1 of Klebsiella pneumoniae. Taxonomy (GTDB): domain Bacteria; phylum Pseudomonadota; class Gammaproteobacteria; order Pseudomonadales; family CAMAPQ01; genus CAMAPQ01. The sequence goes on along the minus strand of CAMAPQ010000013.1, from coordinate 10,453 downwards.
CTTACCACGACGATCCACTTCAACGACGCAACATAAAACGCGATCGCCGGGGAAAACACGTTTCATCTGTTTTGGCGGCAAAATAAGGGACTCGCCCCCCGCCTCAGGATATAACAAACCATGCCCATCCCGATGACCCTGCACAATACCTGGCACTAAATCCATTTTAGAAATAGAACCATAAGCACCACGACGATTCCTCAGAAGCTGGCCGTCGCGCTCCATTGCTCTTAAGCGTCTTCTTACGCCTTCCACCGCATCAGCATCATCTTGTAAACTAAAAGCCTCACACAATTCCTCAAGTGTCGAAGGACCCTGAGATTGCTGTAGTTTTGTAATAATTAGATCGCGACTCGGAACCGGCTTCTCATATTTTTGTTGCTCTTGACCCAAGTTAGGATCTTCCTGTTGCCACGTCTTAGGTTGACCAGTCTTGGACTGCTTTGGACGCTTCGCCATTTTTTTCTCTCTACTTAAAAATAAATTTTAAACTGAACTTAAGGAGAGACGGAATAAGCAGAAACGCTAGAGGAACTGACATGATCCTGTTCATCTCCAAAAGGTAACATGACACGCCCCGGTTTTAAACGAGAAGCATTAAACGTCAAGTTGCCATTGTTCAACATATCGTCAGGATCAAAAATCTTAAATACCTCAGAAATAGCCTGCATACCCGCCACCCCCTTCTCACGCGCAAAGTAAGAGGCATGCTCAATACCCACGCCATGCTGATGACTAATTGTACCGTGATGCTCCTGAATGATACGGCAAGCGATACTTTTTAAAGACTTCCAACGCTCAAGCGTTTCTTCATAAGTATTACCCACCCTAAACAAAAAGGTTATATAAATACTTGAGCCTTGAGGATAAAGATGGGAGAGATGAGAAAAAGCATGCACTTTTTCACCAACCGTACTTAATCCGTTCTTTAAACCATCCTCAACTGCCATCATTGTTTTTGTCACACGGCTCCAATTAACAGCCGTCTCTAACGTATCCACCACATAACCTTTATCCCACGCTGAATTACGAAGATAAGGGTAACGATACCGACTCTTCTGCCACTGCCGACCCAAAAATGAATTAGTCAAAAAGCCGCTATGCTTTTTAATTTCGGCGGCAGCCTGCCTAAAAATAAATTCACACTCTGCCTTTTCGCCCGTCACACCAAACGTCAACATACATCGCTCACGACGCAAGCCACGAATAAACAGATATTTCTCAAGCACAGCAACCATCGCTCGGTGAGAAGAAAGTGAAAGCATGGTGTCTGTCTCAATGGGATTACCAAGACGCAACATAGAAACACCCACACGCCTCTGCACAAGCTCCCTTACACATTGTAGAGCAGAATTCCAATCACCAAAAAAAGCCACATAAAACTGTTCACGCCGAGGCTTTCTTTGTACGCGCACCGTTACTTCGGTTAAAACACCTAAACGCCCCTCAGAACCCAAAACCATTTCACGCAAATCAGGCCCTGCCGCAGAAGCAGGGAAGCAGGGAATCTCAACCGCACCCGAAGGCGTCGCAAGTTTAGCACCAGCAAATAACTGTTCAATACGACCATACCTTAAAGATTGCTGACCACTAGAGCGCGTTGCAACCCAACCGCCTAAAGTAGAATATTCAAAAGACTGCGGATAATGACCCAATACAAAACCATGACGCTTCAATTGCGCCTCGATTTTAGGCCCCGTTGCGCCCGCACCAATCGTTGCAAGCTGGCTCTCTTTATCTAAGATAAGCAGTGATTCCATGCGACTCATGGCGATGGTCAAAATTGGGCGATCGATATCGAGCGGCGTCAAATGACCGACAACAGACGTGCCGCCGCCATAAGGAATAACTAAACATTGCTTATTTGCCGCCCACTCGAGCAGCAACTGAACATCGGTATGTGATTTAGGAAAAGCAACGCCATCCGGTACAGGGTGAACTTGGCCGCTATGCATGGCCAACCAATCAGGCAGACTTTGCCCTCTAGCATGCATTAAACGAACATTTTTTTCACGAGAAATAAGCGGATGCTTAGGTAGACGAGAAGCAGGCACATTGCTCAAAGCTTCATTAATACTACAGTTTTTCAGCGGTGCTGCTGTACCAATTTTAGAACAAAGAAACCTAATTGCTGTGGCAGGAAGCTGAAAATTAACACGTTCATCACCCCAGCCATTCCATCTACGCATTTAAAAATTTCCCCGCAATAAATCAATCCCTAGATACACGCCAGCCCAACGAAAAATATTTCGTATATTAGCACACAAGATTCTTCAAAGACATACGAAAATTTAAGCATCGCTTTATCATTAACGATGGAAAAAAGCTAGATTTGTGCGACAATCGATTAAGGGTGCGCCCCTGAGCATCACAATGATGCTCACATGACTGACAACAGCAAAGTATCGCTGTCATAGGCGGTCGTTTTCTGATTCAACAAACCAAAGGAAGAAGCTTTATGAAACAGTCAATCAAAACAATATGCGCACTTACCCTTATCGCCGCAAGCTCGGCTAGTTTTGCAGCAAGCGATGCAGGATGCGGTTTTGGCACAATGGTTTTTGAAGGAAAAGAAGGTATTGCCCCTAACGCAATGGCTGCAACCACCAACGGTGTATTTGGCAATCAAACTTTTGGGATGACCAGCGGTACTCTAGGATGTGACCACAGTGCAGCCAAAGGCTTTATGGCACTAAACAAATTTCTTGATTCAAATATTGATAAAGTTGCCCGTGATATGTCACGTGGAGAAGGTGAAGCATTAGAATCTTTAGCCTCATTATTGGGCATCAAAGATCAAGCACACCAATCTTTATTTTTCTCATACACAAAAGAAAACTTTAATAAAATTTATTCTAACGCTAACGTGACACGCACAGATGTTTTAGCGTCACTCACAAGCATCATGAAAAATGAAAGCACGCTTAAGCAATATGCGCCGATTATTTAATCAATCTTAATGATTTTAAAATTGCAATATTAAGCACAAGACAAAACCAACAGCGTTAAGTTTGCTACTTGTTTTGTCTTGTGCCCCCGCATTTAACTAAAATCATATATTCAACTAAGATTAAAACAACCGACTTCTCAAACACCATAAAATTTCATGCACCAAACTTACAATCACTTTTTTTTCAAAAAATCTACCGATAAAAAACTTCTTTTCAAAAAAAAAGAAAGCCTATTCGCGGTTTTCATACTATTTTTTTTTACCCCCTATAGCGAGGCGAGCCCTGCGATAACGCACCCCCTCACTAAGACACAACTAACCGACTTAAGCCACAGTGAAGCATGGCGCACCCTGTTACACTACTACCAAATCAAAGATAAAAAAGATTATCGCTCCATCAAGTTACGCCCGAAAAAAAATCAAATAAACCCCCAAGCAATTAACTGGATTAGCTTTACAGATGACGATAAGTTTTTTTTAAGCCCCCAAGGCAAAACAAAACCAACAGAAGAATTAGAAGCAAATATTAGCGGGTTTTTAAATTCTAATATCGCCCTTAAAGACGAACATCCTCAGTGCCGATTTCCTGCTCGTTTTTTTTGGATGAAACAACAAATAAACGGTTTTGAACAAGCAGCCCCTAAAGTTATCTGTCCAAAATTTACGAAATGGCATGACACGATACAACCCAATCAAGTCACCGTTATTTTCCCTGAAGCTTTTATGAATAACCCCTCATCGCTTTTTGGCCATATTTTTTTCAGAATAGATAGCAACCAACACACGGAAAAAACAAGATATCTTGCTTATACCATTGGTTATGCGGCTGAAATACCCAAAAAAGGCAAACAATGGCTGTATGTCTGGAAAGGTCTAACAGGCGGCTACCCAGGCTATCTGGCGGGCGCGCCCTATTACGATAAAATTATTGAATATAACGATATTGAATCAAGGGATACATGGGAATATGCGCTGAATCTTAATCAGCAAGAAGTAGAACAGCTGGTACGCCACTTATGGGAATTACGCCAAAAAAAGTTTGATTATTTTTTCTTCGGTGAGAACTGCGCCTATAGATTGTTAAGCATGCTTGAAACCATTCGCCCACAAGAAAAACTAGTTACTCATTTTTCAACACACACGATTCCAGCGGACACCGTTAAAGTACTTTTTGAGCATGGATTTGTCACCAAAACAACTTATCGCCCTTCTGCTCAAACCTTGCTTAAGCATCGTCTAAAAGCTGACAATAAAAAAGATCAGCAACTTATTAAGCGCATTGCAGAAGGGAAAATTAACGCACCTTTCAAAGAACTTAAAGATAAAACCCCGCAAGAACAAGCCAGCATTCTCGATGAAGCACATGACTATCTTCAGCTAAACTTACAAAAAAATCGCCATAAACGAGGCGAATATGCCCCTAGATTATTTAACTTATTATCACACCGCAGCCACTTACCCTATCGCCCTACAGCACCTGTACCGGTACCAGAAAGCCCTGAAAACAGTCATCGCTCAGCAAAAATAGGGTTAAGTGTTAGCATGCGAGATAACAAGCCCAACATTAGTTTTGAAGGACGGCCTGCCTTTCACGATATTACCGATGACGATACGGGATTCTTAGCCGGTGCTGGTATTGATTTTCTTAAAATCAAAGCATCGGCTGACCTGGAAAATCATCTCCAAATAGAAAAATTCACGCTCGTTGATGTTACTTCACTCTCGCCACGAGATGATTTTTTTAAGCCTTTTTCATGGCATGTTTCAACCGGTTTTGAGCAACAACGTGTTTTCACGCAACCATGGCGATTTTTTTTATCAGGCGGTAGAGGCGTAACCTACAACGTCACCCCCACATTACAGTTTTCTTTAATAGGTGAAGCCTTATTAACACCCACCGCTAACTTTTCAGAAACACCTAAACCAGGGCTAGGCTTAAAAACACATGCTGTATATCTACTATCGAATAAATCGAAAATAATGCTCAATTTTGAAAGGAAATACTTGCATGACGCAAGCTATTTTATGAGCAATGAAAGCCATTTTATTTTTAATTATCAACTTGAGAAAAATCACGCCATTAAACTCAAGGCAAACAATATTAATGCACAAGCCTTCGATGAGACGAGCTTAGAAATAGAGTATGCAACTTATTTTGACTAATATACCCTTCGTACTTGAAACCACGGCATTGTTGGCTGCGCTCATTCACCCAATCACATAGTTTATCTATTCTCACGGGGTTCACTTGCTTGCCGCCTCACCGTGATTCCAATTACTTTGGGTATATAGGGCTTACGCAAAGCTGCCCAGCTTTGTTGTAGCGCCTCGCCCTACGATTTGTACTGTCTTCATCGCGACGCCTTGCTGAGCAGCTTTGCGTAAGCCCTACAATACTTTGAGATGAATCAAGAAACTTAATCTTCGCTGATTATAATTTCTGGCACATCCGCTTCACGTAACACAAAAAATAACTGCGCTGCTGCTTTGCGTGCAATCTGATGATAAATACCACTAATATCGCCCGCAGGCTCAGCAATCACAGTAGGCATACCACCATCCACCTGCTCACGAATATGCCGGGAAAGCGGCAGCTGACCTAAAAGACCTACATGATAAAGCGTAGATAACGACTCACCACCACCCTCACCAAAAATAGCATCATGATGACCGCAGCTAGAGCAAGTATGATAAGACATATTCTCAACCACACCCAACACAGGCACCTCCACTTTCTGAAACATTTCAATTGCCCGTTTTGCATCTAACAACGCAATGTCCTGCGGTGTGGTTACAATGACCGCTCCGGAAATAGGCACTTTTTGTGAAAGAGTCAACTGAATATCGCCAGTACCAGGCGGCATATCTACAATCAGATAATCAACATCATCCCATGCTGTTTGCATAATGAGCTGCTGTAACGCCCCCGTTGCCATGGGGCCACGCCAAACCATTGGTGTTCTTTCATCAACAAGATACCCGATCGACATACTTTGAATACCATGAGCCATAACAGGCGCAAACGTATTTTCATTGATCATCTGAGGACGTACGCCTTCTTTCACGCCTAACATCATCGGTTGGCTTGGGCCATAAATATCCGCATCAAGTAACGCAACGCGCGCGCCCTCACAATGCAACGCAAGCGCTAAATTAACAGCCGTTGTTGATTTGCCAACACCACCCTTACCTGAAGCAACGGCAATAATATGTTTTACACCACGAATTTTAGCTAGCCGCGAAGCATTTTCCTCTTCCAAAAAAGAAAAAGTAATGGCGCAATTTACGCTCAACACGGCATACTCTTGCTTTTTTAGTTCAGATAAAATATGTGCTTCTATCATTTTTTTTAGCCCTAAAAGGGGGATAAACGCACGCAAAGAAATACAAATCTCGCTGTTTTTTTGTTCTGCTTTATCTAAAACAGCAACCTCTTTCAAAAACAAACCCAACGCTTCAAGATAAAAATTATTTAATATTTTCTGTACTGTTTCAAACAAAACCACATCCTCTTTAGCCGGTGAAAAAAATCGAGCAAAGCCTGTAAATGTTTTTAGCCAAGGGCGTTTAAGCATTGAAACTCATCCTTTTATTTAATTCGATTTCCCAATCAATTGTGCCACGAAGCCTGCTAAAATATAAAACCATTCTGTTTTTTAGTTTATCCCTTAAGGATTGTGTATGAATAACCCTGCGAGAAAAATGCTGGTAACCAGCGCCCTACCTTATGCAAACGGCTCAATTCATCTTGGCCATTTACTAGAATATATTCAAACCGATATTTGGGTTCGCTTTCAAAAAGGACAAGGGGCATCGTGTATCTATGTGTGTGCTGACGATACGCATGGCACAGCAATCATGCTCAAAGCGCAGACCATGAATATTTTACCAGAAACCCTCATTAGTGAAGTCAAAAAAGAACACGAACAAGATTTTTCAGATTTTTTAATTCAGTTTGATTGTTATCACTCAACACATTCAGAAGAAAATAAAATACTAGCTGAAGCGGTTTATCAAAAAAATAAAGATAAAGGTTTTATTATTTCAAAAACAATCTCCCAACTGTATGACACCGAAAAAAAAATGTTTTTGGCGGATCGTTATGTCAAAGGAGAGTGTCCAAAATGTCACGCCAACAATCAATATGGCGACAACTGCGAAGCCTGCGGCGCAACTTACGCACCTCAGGATTTAATCAACCCTGTTTCAACTATTTCTAACACACCCCCTATTAGAAAAGACAATGAACAACTCTTTTTTGACTTACCGCAATTTACAAACATGCTAACGCACTGGTTAGAGAGCGGCAGCTTACAAATAGAGATTGCTAATAAGCTAAAAGAGTGGCTTAAAGAAGGGTTACAACCTTGGGATATCTCAAGAGAAGCCCCTTATTTTGGCTTTAAAATTCCAGGATACGACAGTAAATATTTTTATGTTTGGCTCGATGCACCCATCGGTTACATGGCAAGCTTTCAAAAATACTGCAATGAACATCCTGAAGTCTGTTTTGATGACTACTGGAAAGAAAATAGCCAAACACAGCTGTACCATTTTATTGGTAAAGACATTATTAATTTTCACGGGCTTTTTTGGCCTGCCATGCTCACAGGCAGCGAGCTTAGAATACCAACCGGCATTTTTGCGCACGGCTTTTTAACGGTAAACGGCCTAAAAATGTCAAAATCACGGGGCACGTTTATCAAAGCGCGCACGTATCTTGAATATCTAAACCCTGAATATTTACGCTATTATTTTGCAGCAAAACTGACTAATAAAGTTGAAGATTTAGATTTAAACCTCGAAGACTTCGCCTTACGTGTCAATGCAGATTTAGTCGGTAAATTGGTTAATATCGCTGCGCGCTGCCAAAGTTTTATTCATAAATATTTTAACAGCATGCTGAGCCTTGAAAATGGTGCGCCTGACTTAATTAGCGAGATTATGCTAAAAAAATCGGTTATTGAAGCGTGTTATGAGCAACGAGATTTTGCTAAAGCAGTAAGGGAAATTATGCTGCTTGCTGACTGCGCGAATAAGTTTATTGATGACAAGAAGCCTTGGGAACTTGCTAAAAAGGCTGACCAGTTAACAAGTAACACACACCTTCACCAAGTCGTTACAGCAGGCATTAATTGTTTTCGATTGCTGATTATTTATCTTGCACCAATATTGCCCAGCATGACCGAAAAAGCACGCCATTTTTTAAACGTTACTCACCTAAGCTGGCATGGCCTGAATCATATTTTACTAGATCATCTGCTTAATCCTTTTACACCGCTCATGACACGTATTGATCCTGAACAAATTAATAAAATGATTGATGCCTCAAAAGAAAACCTCATGGCTCTGAATGAAATAAGTGAAACAACTCAAGTAAAAGAGGCTAAAAAACAGGACATAAAAAGCAAGCAACCTGAAGATTTTGTAACTGAAAAACTTGCAGTGATTGATTACGATACATTTGCTAAAACAGATTTACGTATTGCGCAAATTCAAAAAGCAGAACACGTTGAGGGTGCTGAAAAATTATTAAAACTTACATTGGATGTAGGGGATCATACGCGCACGGTTTTTGCTGGGATTAAAGAAGCCTACCAACCTGATAGCTTAGTGGGTAAATATACCGTGGTAGTAGCGAATCTTGCACCTAGAAAAATGCGCTTCGGTCTCTCAGAAGGCATGGTGCTAGCGGCCGGACCTGGCGGCCAAGAGCTATTTTTAATATCGCCTGATTCAGGCGCAAAAGCAGGCATGAAAGTAAAATAGGACTTACGCAGAATTGTTCCAGCAAGGCGTCCTGACGAAGACAGTACACGCTGTACGGCGAGGCAGGACAACAAAGCTGGGCGATTTTGCGTAAGTCCTATAAAATAATCAGCCTGATATCTTTAGTAAAGATGTCTTTTTTTTGTTTATACTTATGCGGTATTTCTAGAATTCTTTTTATACTTTTGATTATGACAATCATTTTTATTTTTATCTTTATTTTAAGAGGTGCTTAGCATTATGAAAATTCGGAAGTGGTCTTTTAGGCGGTACTCTTTAGTAGCACTACTTGCAATCAGCGCAGGTTTTTTAACACCTACAACTTACGCTGCTAGCGGCAAAGATAATACGCACGCTGTCGGCGAGCGCTCTATTTTCAGCGAACGAGCATTAAGCGAACGTCTTGCCCCTAGCGCTAAAGTCTGCATGGAAGGTGAAGCGTGCCAAGGTGCTGGTGGTGCAGCAACGGCGCCTGTCCAAGTGGCGGCAGCTGAACAAACACCAGAACAGATTTATCAAACAAAATGCATGATGTGTCACGCAAGTGGCGCTGCCGGTGCACCGAAGCTTGGTGATGAAGCAGCATGGAAAGCACGTAGTGAGAAAGGTATCGATACACTACTCAAAAATGCTTTAAGCGGAATTAATGCAATGCCAGCGAAAGGCCTTTGTATGGAATGTTCAGATGAGCTAATAAAAAGCACTATTGAATATATTATTTCCAATAGCGTTAAATCAAAGTAGTCGCTAATTAATTCCAACTAATGTAGTGGCTAATTAATGAAAAGAGAGGAACCCCCCTCTTTTCATTAACATGGACACTTATAGGTAATAAAACATGAATGAAACTCAAGAAGAAATTTTAACTTCGTCTCCGCAAGGAGAATTAGCCCTTCAAACCATTGCAATGCCTAAAGATGCCAATATGAACGGCGATATTTTCGGCGGTTGGCTCGTCTCACAAATGGATCTTGCCGGCGCTATTCTTGCCAATAAAACAGCCAAAGGTAGAGTGGCAACCGTTGCTATAGAAAATATGGTCTTTATTGCGCCAGTTAATATAGGAGATGTCGTGAGCTGCTACGCACACCTCATTAAAATTGGTCGTAGTTCTATCAACATGCAAGTCTCTGCTTGGTCAACAAATTTTTTAATCTCTGACGAAAAAACAAAAGTAGCCGACGGTATTTTTATCTTTGTTGCTATTGATGAAAACAGAAGAACAAGGCCGGTACCCGCCACATTAATATTAAACTAGCCCCTCGAAATTAGGCTAACACCGCCCAAAAATCACCTCATAAGTTCATACCACCCAAAAAACAACTACACTGAAAACAAATTAGTATTCTTTAGAGATTGTGACAAAAATATGACATCCACTATTAAAGTTAGGACTTACGCAGAACTGTTCCAGCAAGGCGTCCTGACGAAGACAGTACACGCTGTACGGCGAGGCAGGACAACAAAGCAGGGCGATTTTGCGTAAGTCCTAAAAGTATTAGTTATCGACGATAACAAAGAAAATATGGATGAAATCGTCTTCCATTTATTGAAAGAAGGCTTCCGGGCTGCTTTTATTTATGATCATATAGCAAGATCAGCATAGTATGACATAATATGCGCCTTCATTTTTTCTTTCAGGCATGGAGGCCCATTCAATGACATATCCTCTTCTATTCAGACAAAAAGTATTTGAAACTAAAACGAAAAAAAACCTCACTTTTGAACAAACCT
>CAMAPQ010000012.1 GCA_945860125.1 Klebsiella pneumoniae | reverse complement strand
TGTGCTTTCCTCGTTTGGGTCAGGATGGCTGAAGTTGCGAGAAAAATAGGGAAAACACTTTATCAACTTAAACATGGATTACTTGATGATTATCTCTGTCAACAGCTCAAAAATCCTTCGATTAAAATGAAGCTTGCGTAAGTCCTAATTTTATAAGAAAACGGGCAAAAAAATGTTAGGAAGCTTTGCGCTCAATGCCAACGCGATAGCAGGAACTAATAGGAATCATATAAACAGGCACAACCGCTAACTGCAATATTTTAGAAACAGTAGAACCTAATAAATTAGTCTGCTGATTATTAGGACTATGTGAACCTAGCACGATCAAATCAGCACTCACTTCACGACAGCGATTTAAAATGACATCGGAAGGGTAACCACGCACGACACTAATATCGCTAATACGTGCCACATTAAGATCTGACTCAATAAACTCATCATTAAAAACATCAATAACTTGTTCACGAATAGCTTCCATAACAGCTATCATTCCGTAAGAACGAAGATCTTCAAATGTTTCTTTCGGCACATAAGTCTCCAATAAAGCATCAGCGAAAACACCTAGAGGTTCAACCGCGTGAACAACCTCTATCTTGGCATCATACCTTTCAGCCAAAGCAAACACATGTTGAAGAAGATAGGAGCTATAAAGGCCCAAATCAGTTGCAAATAATATTGTTTTAATCATGTAACGCTCATCCTTACTACAAAACTCAAGAAAATGAGTACCTACTTCAAAGCCTAGCAAGCCTGCGTTAAACTTTCCTTGATATACGAGATAGCAAAATAATAAAATTTGTAACTTGAATTTTTATACTGCCTTTAAATTCATAATGCCATGAGGTACGTGCCCCGTTGCAACATGTTCTTTAGCTGAATCACAATGTTTTGCTTGATCATCAAAAAAAATATCAGCACAAAATGCCTTTAAAAAAGGCCCTTTATCAAGCCCGCCTAAAAATAAGCTTTCATCAATCGTAATACCCCAATCCCTCAATGTACGAATAACACGCTCATGTGCTGGGGCAGAACGTGCTGTTACCAGTGCTGTTCTAAGCACTGAATCAGGCAAATTCTTTTGAAGATTCGTTAGCATGGTTAAAAAAGGCTTAAAAGGCCCACCTAATAGCGGCTCTTTAGCTCTTTTCTTTTCTGCTTCTGTAAAAGCAAATAAACCACTTTGTTGATAAAGTCGTTCAGATTCATCAGAAAACAAAACTGCATCGCCATCAAAAGCAATACGCAAAACAGGGTCTTCACTTTGATCAAATGTTGTTGTACTAGAATGTAAAATTGTTGCTGCTGGAAAATTTTCAGAGAGTGCACGCGCAACATCTTCTTGATTAGTCGATAAAAATAAATGTACGCCAAAAGCAGAAACATATTTGTAAGGACTTCTGCCACCGGTAAAAACTGCACGTGAAATTTTTAATTTAAACTGTTCAATTGAGTTAAAAACTCGTAAACCTGTATCAGAAGTATTACGAGATAATAATATGACTTCTACCCGCTCTTTATCAAAATACTGATTAATAGCCAATAGCTTTTTAACTAAAGGAAAAGCATCTCCTGGCTCCAGCACTTCATCTTCATGTTGAATTTGATAGTCACGATAAGCCTGCACACCTTGCTCTTCAAAAATACGGTGGCTTTCGTCTAGATTAAATAAAGTACGTGATGAAATACCAATCACTAATTTTTCGTTAAGCTGCGGAGCAATCATGTTACACCTCACATTGAATTAATTACTTCATTTCCAAATCAACTATCCAACTCTATATTTAAATTAAGACCAATAAAAAACTATCTTTTACACTAGGCTGACTGAGCATATGTATCATTTTCCGCTTTTTCTTATTTATAGCTTATCTCTTTTACTTATAACATCATGCCAACCTGTTGAAAAAGATAAACAAAACGCAACCGAAGCAACACCTGTCACTTGGCCTTACGAGCGTAGCACCTCTTATCTTGCATCAGGTCGTGCCGTAAAAGGTGTCATTAAATATGCAAAAATTACAGCCATTGGATGGATTGAAGGTCAGCCTGTTTTACTAGATCAAACAACAACAGATCAGACCGGACTTTATAACCTGAACATTCCAAGCCAATATAGCGGCCCAATTGAAATACAACTTCAAAGTGAAAAAGACAAAACAATTGCCATCTGCGACTATCCGGAAGGATGCGGCAAAACAGCCTCTAAAGAATATGACTTTAATCAAAATGATCAAATTGATTTTGGTGAGGATTATAAAACAGCGGAAAATTTTCAGCTCAGCGCTCTATGGGAAGGCACAGAAGCCTCTCATCAAAGCGCACCACCTAGTTTTTCTGTAACGCCTATCAGCACACTTGCTTCTGCGGCAATCAAGGCGCAAAGCAACCCACCTAACGCACAAACCATTATTGCTGAAAATAAAAAAATTGCAGATACCCTTGGTCTTACTCAATCACTGACACAAATTCAACCGTATGATCTCACCTCTTTTGATATTCAAATTGAAAATGAGATCAACGCACTGAATTTATCTTTAATAAACGCAGCTTTTTTAGGTTTTACACAGAATGAAAAAAGTGCTGAGCTTATTCAACAAACAGCGAAAAAATATGCCATTGAAAAATCACAAACAGGCAGCAAAACAAAAGAACTGATTCTTTCTGAGCTTGCCGGCCAAGGCAGCTATATCGCACAATATCTCAATTTAAAACAATCTGCCGCAATGCTGCTTAGAAAAAAAAATGAGGCACTAGAAGATAATAACAGCTCTAAAAGCATGATTTATGATGAAAGCCATCAACTTTACACACAAGAAGAAATTGAAAAACTAGCTGAAAATAATCTGATCAAAACGTCTTATAATAGCACGCTACTTTTTCTTGATTTTTTCGTGGTATCAGCTGACTCATGGAATTGGCTAATGCAATGGATGCTCATTCCGCTCATTCCAGAATTTGCACAATCTTCTTTATGTCCGATGCTACAAGCACCCTATTCTGCACTGTGTCAAAACTTAGGTTTAATTGAAAATTTTGATATTTTGTGTGCCACTTTAGGCATCACCATACAAGGCACGTCTGATCTTTGTTCACTGTTTGAAAGTATTACTTTCATTAATACAAAAGATCTTACGGTAAAATATAGCCTCAAAGATAAATTGCTTACGATTAACGGAAAAGAAAACAATACTTTATTTGATTTCTCAATTCTCTCAGCAAAAAACAATTTAGGAAAAATATCTCTGACATTATCAGGAACCATGGAAATAAATTCATTTTCAATAAACTTATCAAATAGTACTTGGACGTTAAAAGTACCCACTGATTTATTAGATAAAAAACAACTAGTGGGTATTACAGCTCAGACTGACTTTATATTAAAAAACACGGCAACAGATGAATCAATCAAAGGCTCATCGCTCTTTTCTATTCCCGTCAATCTTGATTTTGCCTCCCTCATTAGCAACAACCAAAACAGTGCAATCGGCCAGTTGCAGTATGTTGTATCAGGTAATGCTTCATCATCTGTTGCTGAAACATTACCATTTACAATTATCTCATCAGACAACTCGTTTTACTTTGGCGCTTTTTAATTTTTTTAACGCCTCTGCTTACTTAAGATTGGCATGTTTATAGGCCTGAGCAACAAGCAAACGTAACATCAAATTTGGATGTGCTTGTGGCTTATTTTTCCACTCAGTAAGCACGATCGTCGATTGATTTAAATTTAAGAGCGATAACCAACGCAAGGCCAAAAGATAATCATAATTAAGCTGAATATCAGGATGATTTGTCTGCATGAATACTTCCGTTAAATTAACAATGCGCTGATCATCTCTATAATTAATTGCCCTAAAAATTTCTAGCCAGGTTTTATTGGTTGAATCTATTTTAGAAAAACAGAGGCCACTTTCAATATTTTTAAAAATTGCATCAAGACCATTTTTATTAAATAAACCAGCACCCATGAACATCACAGCTTTTACATTAGCAAACCAAGCATTATTAATATAAGTCTCATCACATAAATACTGAATTGCATTGAGTGAATTAATAAGTTCAAGCGCTGTTTTTTGAATGGAAACATCAACATTACCCACTGTACCTTTCGTATAGTAATCATTAATTGCTTTAATCGTCATAGCATGCTTTACCACTTCTGAAGAGGGGTTAAATTTAATTTTATCTATAAATCGCGCATCATTTTTACGCTCATTTAACTGAAATAGTGAGTCAACAATACCTGTAAATAAAACAAGTCTCGTCATATCCAATGCATTATGGTCTAAAAATCTCGACTTCACGGCATGCTGATCAATCACGGGAAAATAATCAGAATTCATTCTAACATCAAACGAATCGAAAAGAGGCGCCAAAGCCTGCTTTTTACCCACCATACGGATAGTAAGATTTTCAGCAGAAGCAATATTAATTCTTGTCAGCGCCTGTTTTAGTTTAGGGTTTTCGAAAATAGTGCCAGACCTTTCTGGCAACATACCTTTTGGTTTAGCAAGAATAATAATATCGCCAGCCGAGGCTTGATAAACAACATAATCATCAAAGTTTTTATTTAATCCCTTCATGACACTTGCAACTAAATTTATATCAATCTCATATAATTGCAGCCACTGAACAAATAAACCATCAGGCTGTAAGTAACGCTTTGCGTGGCGATAAAATTCATCTGTAAATAGGCTAGAAACACCGCTAACCCAAGGATTAGAAGGTTCTGAAATAATCACATCATATTTTTTATTATTCTGACTAAAAAAGGTTTTAGCGTCTTCATAATGAATATGATTACGTGGATCATTAAAGGCGTTATACACTCTTTTTTCAAAAAACCGCGCCCCATTCACCATCGCAGGCTCTATTTCTATGGTATCAAGCGATATTAATTTTTGTGATTCTAATACCGTATGAACCGTTAAACCTGAACCAAAACCTATATTGGCAATAAGTTTACTTTCAGGGGCATAATCTAATGGTAAAGCACCTAATAAAATCATGGTCGTTTCATCACCAGAGTACTTTTTACCTTCTGTATATAGCCCTGCATCCGTTTTACCATTTGTTTTAATCAAATAATAATTATTCTCTACGGTACTTTTCAAAACATCTACAGAGGCAGTCTTACCATCCTTGTGATAAACAACATTTAAATCGTTACTTACAACCCCATATCGATAAATACCCGAGGCTAATAGGTTAGAATTAAATTGAAAATATGCAGCAAAAAATCCAATAAAAGACAACGAAAAAATAGCGGCAAATATTAATTCTTTTCGTTTTTTATTATTTTTTATCGGCGCATATTTCTTGAGCAAAACAAGACCTAATAAAATATCAATCGCAGCGCCAATAACAATGACTTGTTTAACACCAAATGCCGGCATAACAAGCTGAACAGCCACAAAAACACCCAGAATAGAACCAAAGGTATTCCAAGCATAAATACGGCCTATGACACCTGCTCCCGAGCCTTTTTTGTATAAAATATTTGTAATGAGCGGCAGAACCATGCCTGCACAAATTGTTGCAGGGAGCATGATAATTACAGCAAGAATAAAACTATATAAATTAAAGAGGAGATAAGTCTCTTCTGTCCTTTTAATATTTGAAAGGAACGTGGACATGCCGGCAAATGCCTGTGTTTTATAAAACAGTAGCGTGAGTAACGCAAAGATACCCATCGTAACTTGAATACGTCCCAGCATATGAAGTGGATTTTTAAAGCGATCAGCATGGTTACGAATAATAAAACCACCAATGGCTAATCCAAGAATAAAAGCGCTAAGCATCACTTCAAAAGAGTGGGTAGAACTACCCAAAACTAAACTTAACATTCTTATCCAACCAATTTCATACATGAAAGAAGCAAGACCTGTGAATAAAACAATAAAAAACAAAGGGCATACAGAAGGCGAGATACCTACACTACTTGTATTTTCGTCCCTCTTTTCTTGCTTATTAGATATAATCTCATTGCAAATAGGTAGAGAAGTTGTTTTTTTGGCTAACAAGCTGACGACAAGCGCTAAAACTAAATTAATTAATCCAGCAAAAATCATACTGCCTTGTAACCCAACAAGCTGCACAAGAATAAAACCATTGGTTAATACCCCCACAGCAGCGCCAAAACTATTAGTGAAATATAGTAGCCCTAATACACGTCCACTTGAGTTGGGTAACCGCTGAATAAGACCTGCACTCATCAAAGGAAAAGTAGCACCCAATAAAATAGACTGAGGCAAAATTAATAAAGCACCTGTTATCCACTTATACAAATGAATACCCCAAACAGAGCTAATGTGTGGCATGACACGCTCATAGGAGAAGTCTAAGAACTGATTAAAAATCACATGAAATATAAGCGCAAATAATCCAATGAATCCCTCTACCCAACCATAAGCGATTAAGGCATTACTCAATTTTGAGATATATCTTCCTGCAATCCAAGCACCTATTGCCATTCCCCCCATAAAAATAGAGAGCACTAAGGTTTGAGCATAAGCAGCATGGCCTAAAAAAAGCTTTAAATAATGCGTCCAAATTGACTCATAAATCAGACCTGAAAAGCCTGACAGAGTAAAAATAGTGAGGAATAGATATAAAACACGAGGAGACTGCCAAGAAAAACCTAAAGAAGACGCACTCGAAGGAGGCGCATTGCAGGATACGGTCATATTTTATTCCTTAATTTATCTACTTTTTTATTATGCTAAAACCCTTCTGCTTCTAACTTATGCCAAAAAACAGCTTCTATGCGGATTATAAAACGATTAAAGAATACAAAAACAGTGACACCCGCTTTTTTTGTAGCGTTTTGACGCTTATTGTTTGTTTATTGTAAAAAGACGGGGGTTTGCAGGAAAAGCGACATTCAACATTACAAGATAAATTGCAGCAAACTCCGTCAGCTCGCCTCTTCTTCCTGTCGCAGAAAAAGCATGAACGATGCCCTCAACTAGTACAACAATGAAAATATAACCAAGCACTTGATAAGCCGTAGGAATAGGAATGCCAGCATAATCAACCCATTTCTTTACTAAAGCAGATCGAACATATAATGGTGTGATAACGACAAGATAAAGCGTAAAAATAAAAGCTAAGCCTGAGCTAAAAATCAGTTTATTAATTTTTGTTTTTCCCACCATAAGGTTATGCAAATTAGTTTCACCTTGAACATTATTCTGGGCAAAAAATTCGCTGCTTTTAATACCAAATAATCTTTGGCCCCACGAAATTTCTTCGCCTGAGGCAAAAACAAAAAAACAAGCCACGATGAACGTCAGTGCAATAAAAAAAATTGATCGCTCTTTTCTTAAAAGAAAAACACGACGAAAACAAATAGCGCTAATTGTTACAAGACCTAAAAACTGTAACCACTCCAGCAAACCATCTTCAATTGAAAATGACAAATCAAAATAGACTTGATTAAAAATCGCGAGAAAAGAACCTAGCAGCGTCAGTAATACAACATATATTAAAACCACTTTCTCAATAACACTAGAAAATTTAAACATGCTTTTTTTGCCCCTTAAAAAACTAAGCAACATAAGATTTTTTGTTTATTTTATTTTTAATGGCTTGCAATGAAAAAAACATTGCAAACAAAAAAACAACAGGATCAATTAAATAATCCCATAAATTATCAGATTCAAAAAGATGAAACTGATAAAAAATATAAGATAACGTGAGCCAGATAGAAATAAAATAAACACGTTTTAGCACTGTAATAACTGCAATAACTGCAATAACAAATTCTGCATAAAAGTGGTGAAAACCTAAAATGTAAGGATCAAAATAACTTAAACCTAAAGAGAGAGGGTACAAAAATAAACCTGAAATAAAAACTGCATAAAAAAATAAATTTTTTGAGCTGCCATTTACAACATTAATATTAAACAGCATCTTTAAAATAAGTACTGAGCAAAGCATCATTGAACCAATACTCAAATTACCAACAAATCCTCTAATGTACCAATAGGTAGGCGTCTGACCTAAAGGCAGCCAAATAAGAACTGCAGTAAAAATTAAAACAAAATACTTTACTGTTTTTGATTGATGCGCTGTTACACATAAAGAAAATGTGAAAAATAATAAATATATTGCCAAAACACTGAAAAACCATTGCATAAATTCAATCATAACTGACTTCTCAACCAAGCTTGGTTAAAGACAACTTCTTTTATATATTTTCTTTTCCAAGAATAAAGCACATGAACATTTCCATCATAACTTTGCATTAATGCAGGATAACTAAAACCATAGTCACTAGGCGTAATTTTTTCATGTTCAAAATTATGGATAATAGTCCATGGCTGATCAAAATCCGTTGAATAAGCAAGAGACAATACATTTCGATGTAACAATGCATTATTGAAAACTAATAATCGTGATTTATTCTGTACTGATAAACCTGCAATAGCAGAATTAGGATTAGGAAAATCAATTTTCTTAGGTTTTGACCACGAAACGCCCCCATCCTCAGATTGAGAAAACATAATTTTATTGGGCTGCTTTCCCGTAAAGCGCATAAAAGACTGAACAAGATGAGCATCTTTTGTTAAAAAAATAGGTTGTATCGTTTCACGTCCCTTTGTAATTCTGTGGCTTGCAGTTACTCGTCCCAACGAATCTATTTTTAACAGAAAAGAAAACTTGCCAATAAATTCATGATACACAGGCAAACCAATTTCATTGTTAGAAAAAAGTACGGGGGCGCCTTTAACAAGTGTACTAATATTTAAGAAAGGGCTGGCTACAAACCTTTTAGGTGGACTCCAAGTATTACCATTATCTTCCGACATAATATAGTTAATCGCACTACCTGCCCAACCTCCAACAGAAACACTAACAAAAAACATCCATAATCTATCTTGAGCATCTTTAACAATGACAGGATTGCCAAGCTTTTTAATATAACGCTTTAGAGCATATTGTGTTTTTTTGCGATCAAGTAAAGGTTTGACTTTATCCCAACGATTCGCTTCCGCATTAAATTCAGCACTATAAAGTGAAACATCACGACTGCCTTCCCTAGAACCACCATACCAATAAGCACGCAGCTGACCTTGTTTATCTTGAACGATATTAGCCGCGTGAACTTCTTTTGTTAAACCTGGGACTGATACAACTCTCTCAATATAAAGAGGTGCCGTTTCATTTTTTGATGGGGTTAAAAGAGCAGAATTTACCGACTGAGGCAACAATAAAGAAGCACTTGGAAGAAAAAATTTTTCTGCCGTACGGTATAAGCCAAAACAAAACAAAACAAGAACGATGATACTCCCTATCCGCAAACCCATTTCTCACTAATCCTAGTTAAAGCCATTAAAAATCTTCAGATTGATCTCGACAAAAAGGATAAAACCCATTCTTTAATCTAGATGTTTCTGCTACGCCTCGCACTAACCTTCTGCGACTTGCTAAAATAGCATTCACTAACTCAGCAGACACTCGCTCAAAATGATTATGAAAAGCAACTCTTGGGCTACAAGATCCCATAAATACCACATAAGGAAGATGCGGCATGATATCCATAGGATCAACATCGGAAACCCTTAAAAAGCCTGATTTCTCATCATTTTGAGGCATTAAACCAGACTGAACTAAGCCTACTGCACGAATGAAATCTGACATATAACTCTCTAAATATCCTAAAAAATACTGAAAAAATATAATTAAAAAAATAACATATTTTTATTTCTTAGATACAAAACTAACACAAAAATGATCGTTATAGCACCCTCTATTATGCTGTGTTAGTTAGAAACCCATAAATCACGAGAAACAAACGCACCCAATAACCAAGAAGCCTTATTTTCCAGCAGCGGACTATCAATGAATGCCGCCTTTTCTAACAGCGTTACTCGACTATAAGCACCAAAACTCCATACTTTTTGTTTTCGGCTCCATCCGGCAGAAAGATAACTTCCCGCATACCCACCTTTTGCCTGATAAGAACCAAAAGGGCTTAATACATCCTCAGAAATACCATAGTAAAAATTTGCATAATCAGCACCCACAACTTTCATACCAAGAGAAAAATCTACACTAGTAGAAGTCGCCATAGATTCTGCCTGATCTAAAACAAGCTTATAACTTAGCTTTGGATTAAAAACATAATCCAGCAGTTGGGGGCTAGATTCCAAGGTAAAAGCATAACGAAGCGGTAATTCTATCACCCAGTTTTTATAAGCCTTACCTGCAAAATACCACTTAAGAGAAGGCCCCGCTTCGACAACTGCCTTAAGATCCGATAAGTTTTCTCGCTTAGCACTTTCCTCACTTTTCACGCTAGGAGAAAGATAACCACTTAAGGATAACGAAAGCGTCTCTGTTTTAAACCAGTTGATCGCCGCCTCTGATTTTTTTAGCTTTAAAACAGGGCCTTCATATAAAAAATAAGGCAACAGCAAATTCAAATATTTTCGATCAGCACTACCCTCATAAACAGGCAAACTTCCAGTAAAAAAAAATAGCCCAAACTCCCAGCATGATCGAGCATCATCTAATGCAGCATGGCTTTTATGACGACACTCAGCTTCATTGTCATCCGCTAAAGTAACAGCAGGAAATAATCCACAAAACGCAGCCATAAAAAATATAGGAATTAAATAAAAGGCGCAGTTATACGCTCTAAAAAATGACTCATTATTGCTATTTTGCATGCAAATCCTCTAACAAGAGTAAACCCTGAGGCAGGGCTTCACCATAAAATATATCCCACGTTTCTTTTGATAATTGACTTGTTTCCGTTAGCATTTGAATCCATTCCTTAGGCGCTTTTGCCTTTTCAAGCTCAGCTAACACACGCTGGCGTAACTCAATAGGCAAATCAATTTCAGTGTTACCAGCGTTTCTGGCTAGAAGCGCAGCCGTAATTTGCAAACTTTTTAGTTTCTGCCAATCAAACGTTAGCATCCATGCCAATATTTGCTCTGCTTTTTCTTTCGGAATGACATAGTCAACACTGCCATAAAATAGTACACGATTAACTAATCGACCCATTACCCACCATAAAGACGCAGAATCAATACTTCTAGCAAGTTTAGCCTGAAGATGATCTACAAGCCTGATTTTATCGTGTAACGTTACTTTCTCAAGGCTGCCTGCCAATCTTAAAATATCCTCAAATGATTTTTTTCTCGGCTCTGCTGCTTTTGTGCGTTCATTTAAAATATCAGGCTTAATTTCATTCAAAAGGTCGGCCTGTTGTGACTCACTCAAACCGCCTACTAAACGACGCCAAAAAACCCACCATTCAGACCAATTCTGAGTTTCTTTTGCGTACTGCAATCCCTCACTAAATAGATCCCATAATTTTCTAATTCGCGCCTCATCGCCACGATAACCCATACCAGGTCTTAAACAAAAACCGACAACATTTAGCCAAACTCTTTCATGCAAATCGCTTCTTCTTCTATTTTTTATTTTTTCAATTAATAAGTCAGCCAAACTTCTCGCAACTAAACTATGCCATTGGTTGCGAGGGCCCATTTTTTTCTCAAGGAAATTTTTAAACGTTTTAATTTTATTTGCATCTACGCTTTTATTCCCCTTACCAAATACATCCTCAACTTCATCAACAATACTTGGCCAGAAAATAGGTAATAACGCCTCTTCTTCACGAACAATCTCTGCTACGTCTTTTACAGCCGTGTTATTTTTAAGATTTTTTAAATCAAATGAAAAAGTCCATTGCTGATAAGGAGACTCAAGCGCAATGCACGACATACGTAAAGAACCGATTTCCGTTAGCTCAAATATTAAATCAACTAAAACTTCTTTTTTTTGTTCTATATATTGAGTTGCTGCCTGCTCCTCGGAAGAAATGGTTGTCACTAAAGGGGGCAATAAAACAAACTGACCATCAGATGCATAAGAGACAAGATCACCCACTTTATTTATTTCATCACTCAACGAATAAAGAAGATTAAAACGAACCAAGGTTCCTATTCTTAAGGAAAATCGCTTACCTATTTGAATAGGTTTGCCAAAATCAGTGCCTTTTGGTAAAACGCAAATGGCAGCTTTTGCACCCTCTTTACTTTCAGATTCACGCTCATTTTCAACAAGCAAAAAATAAGAGCGCGCTGTACCGCCTCCAATCACTTTACCCAAGCCTAATTTTGAAAGGCCAAAAGCAACAGCACCAAAAGCAACTGCTGAATCAGGCTTATCATTCGTTAATAAAGTAATTTCTTCGCTACACCAATGATTGAGAACCATCTTCATTTGATTTACTAAAAGAGGGCTCTTAAATACACCGCCATTTAACAACAAAACATCAGGTAATGAATGAGCGGCTTCAGCTGATAAATGCGCACGCAAAAAATAAGCTAAATGCCGTGTAATCGCAGGATCTTCAGCAAAACGTAAATTTAAATCGGTTAATGCCGCTTTTTTCTGAATAGGATTTGAATTAATGTCAACTTTTGGGAAAAAACCCGCCAACAATAATTTTTGTACTTCTTCTTTTGCTAATACACAAGACTGCAAGCTTTTAAATAGATTCGTACCAGCACCTAACACAGAAACCTTAAAACTTTCTGGGGCCGATTCACTTAACAAAATTTCTTTTGCATGTCTTACCGTTGATAACCACTGATTAAAACGAGGCGTGGAAAGTTTGATCCCCGCTTTATCTTTAAGTTTGTCATGTAACACATGATATACCAGCGCATGATCTAAGTTATCCCCGCCCAGTAAAAGATGATCGCCAACAGCAACACGCTCGAATTGAATATCATCATTTTCATGAATAATATTAATGAGGCTAAAATCTGTTGTGCCCCCTCCCACATCACAGACAAGCACGCGGTTTTTAGTGCTAAGCAATGAAGTTGCGGTTTCATGGTGAGTTGCAATCCAATCATAAAAAACAGCCTGCGGCTCCTCTAATAAACGCACATGACTAAAGCCTGCTAGCTGGACAGCTTCTAGCGTCAAAGCCCGTGCAACTTCATCAAAAGAGGCAGGAATTGTTAAAACTAATTGCTGCTGCTCAAAAGGATTATCTTGAAAATCAGCATTCCAAGCATCGCGTAAATAAGCAAGATAACTTGCGCTCGCCACAACAGGCGAAACCTGGGGAATATCCGCTTGATCACCCCAAGGTAAAATAGCAGCGACACGGTCTACAAATGGAGAAGAGAGCCAACTCTTTGCGCAGCTTATTGTACGCTCAGGTGATTTCCTTTGAAGCGCACGCGCCCACTCGCCAATAATAACAACGTCTATCTCACCCAATACAGGCGTTACGATCCACGGTAGCGTTAACGCCGCTGGCGACCACTCTTCTGGTGCAGGATGATAGCGAAAGCTCGGCAAATAAGGCAAACGCTCGATTTGACTATATTCTGTCCATTGAGGAATCTGCCAAAGTGTACGCTGATGGGAATTTTCAATCAGTGCATAGGCAACAACGGTATGCGTTGTGCCTAAATCAATGCCGACAATATACTTTGACTGTTTCATAACCGCTTATATATGCCCACGATCTCGCACATCAAAAGAAACTTTCCAATGCTTAGCAGGCTCGGCGACAGATACTGCCTCAACTTCAACGGTGCCAATTTCAGTGACGTAGGCATTCAAACACACATTCACGCGATCACCCGGTTTAGCGTCTTTATCTTCAAGCACAATTTCAACCGGCGGCAACTCTTCTAACTCGCCTTCCTGCCAGCTTTCAAGCAACACGCCTGTCTCATCTGTTCTTCGTGTTTTAGAACCAAAAAAACGAAACTGTGCAGGCTCACCAATAGCCAAAGCAAAAACTTGATCAGGAATACTAACTTGCCCGCCTTCTTCCATACCAAAAGGCGCAAGACAAAGCGCACTAATCGGCGGTGTAAACCCAGGAACAGCAGGCAAAGAACTTTCAATACCAAGATAATAACTGCTTGCAACCCCCCCTCGAATACGAACCCCTTTACCCTGACGCACAAAACCAAAATAACTGGCACCTTTAGAAACGGCGAGATCTAAATCAGCGCCTTCCAATAAAGAAGCAGAAGGCAAGCCTGATGTTTCTAACCAACGGTTGATAATCAGCATCACGCGATCAACCAATGGTTTAGCTTTAAAAACACCACCATTTAAAAGGATTACCGAAGGGGGCAAGAAACTTGGCGACTGATCTGCATTAACACCAAGTAAAGCGGTGCGATGCTTCACAAGAAATGCGGCAAGATGTCTTGTAATTGCGGCATCCTGAGCATAATTAAGCGCCACTTTTGCGAGCGCACTGCGCACGCCTTGCTTTGGCATTTCATCAAACCCTACTTCAGGGAAAAAGCCTTCTACTAAAGTGCCCAGAACATCTTCTTGCGTCAAAGCTATTTTTAATGTGGCGCCCATTAACTTAGAACCACGACTTGGCACGACAATCGGAATACTTTCCATTTGTGGGTCATTTAGAAGCTTTTCTTTTGCTAAACGACAGGCATGCTGAAGCCCTAATACTTGCCAAGTTTGTAGTGTTTGCCCTTCCATCATGAGTTTATTTTGCAGCTTAATAGCGAGCGCCAAATCCATATTATCGCCCCCGAGCAAAAGATGATCTCCTACGGCCAAACGATGCAACTCAACTGTACCACCCTCTTCTTTAACGGTGAGCAAGGAAAGATCAGTTGTGCCGCCGCCGATATCAATCACCAGTAAAACATCGCCTATTTTTAGCTGTTTTCGCCAGCTTTCGCCATTTTTTGCAATCCAACTATAAACAGCAGATTGAGGCTCTTCAAGCAATGAAAAGCGACTAATACCTGCATCCTGAATCGCTTTAACCGTTAATTCACGGGCAAGCGGATCAAATGAGGCAGGAATAGTGACAACCACTTCTTGTTGTTCAATGGGAAAATCAGAAAACTGGTGATTCCAAGCAGAGGCAAGATGTTGCAAGTAAAAAGTGGAGGCGCGAACAGGAGAAACTTTTTCAACATCTTCAGGACTTTGTAAAGGCAAAAACTTACTATGAGGATCAACATTAGCCTGACACAACCAACTTTTTACGCTTGAAACAAGACGCATGGGCGTTTTAGCCCCTAACTGACGCGGCCACTCACCTGTAATCCATCCTTGCGCACTTGAGTCATCCCATAATAATTTGAGATCTTGCTCGGCAAATTCGTCTTCATGTGCTGAATACAAAAAAGAAGGTAACTGATATTTATCTTCTAATTTACCCGCTTCTGTTAACTGAGAGATAGCAACCACTTCATGATTTAATGATAAAACATCACTTTGTAGATCCACATAAGACATAACAGAGTTAGTGGTGCCAAGATCAATCCCAATACTGTAACGTGGTACAACCACACTATTAGTTTCTAACTGATGCTCTGAATCACGCTCTTTTTGTTTGATTTTATCCGCTGATTTATCTTTAAATAAAGCCACTGACTTCTCTCCTATTTTTAAATCCACCGCATTAAATTTCTACTTCAGCAGGGGCAATAACATGACACTCATTTCCGGAAACAACTCCGGAGACAACTTGAGGTAACGTCATTTTTTTCACGCGCCAACCACGATGGACTAAAACGCCTTTAAATGGCGCGCTGCCTGTTACGCGTCCAACCAAGCGAACCTCTTGCGGATTAAAACCAGCCTGCACTGTTATATTTGACTCTTCTTCTTCTGAACGAATAGGCTCAATATGAATATAATCTTTAAACACTTTTTGGCCGCCGGCATGAATAACACGTGCAGCACTGGCCACATCTGCATCTGAAACACCTTCAATAGACTGAGAGAAAAAATCAACAAGCCGTGCTTCTTTTTGAAAGAGTGCAATTATTTGAGTGGCATCCTGAGAAATAGCAATCACACCGTGTGATGCCTCAACTACCTTTCCTTGAATAGTTTTTTCTTTAGAATCTTCAAGATTAGGCTCTAACGGAGAAAGTTTTGCCGCTATTTCTGCATGGCGTTTTTTAACCCGCATGAAAAAGGTAAGAAAAAAAATAGTGACAATTACGTCTGTGATGATGAGTGCTACATGGAGCAAATCAAGTTGCAAAGGAAAAGAAAAACTAAATAGCTCGTCCATTAAACCCCCTAATTGTCTACTGCTTTAAAGAGAGGCGAAGCTTAACATAGTTACATTAAGGAGGAAGAGACGATTACAATAAAGGCAAGAGAATATGGCAAGGAGAATCATTTAGAAAGCCCATAATTTTATGTTGCTGAGAAAAATGTGTGTGAGTCGAAATCATACCTTGCAGAAAATTAAGTTCAACTTGGCGATCAATAGGATCATTTAATGCGCCATTGATATCATCCAGAAAGAAATCGGGCGCTTCTGTCTGTAACGTACCTCTTAATTCTAAAGCGCGCACGATTGCTTTTGCTTTATGGATATTCTCGTCCATCATCAAAGATAGCTTACCGATACCAACCAGTTCTTTAAAGGGTACTCCTTCAGCGAGACGATTCATCATGCCTACTCGTAAATCGTGTGAAACACTTGGATTACTTTCGTCAAAAAATGAATCTGGAATCTTTTTGAGGAGTGCTCCCAACTTAGTTCGCGCCGGCACGCCACTAATAACTTTATCAAGCTCTGTAAGATCGATGGATTCAGGCGACTCGATCAGCTGGTTAAAACGATGACTAAATATAAATTCCTTTGAACTGTATGTAACTGCCCCAACATGCTCCGCCTCAGCATTTTGCACATGCGCCCTAAATCCATTGGCAATGAAATGATCAGCATGTTTCGTGAAGGCGTCGTCTTTCCCCCAGGCATGCATGGCTTTAATGACAGAAGCTGTTATATTTGCCGCATACCGAATTAACATATCGAGCTGTAGACGGTCACTCAGTTTCGATGCACCCTTTAAGCATGCAAAATCATTTATTATTTCACGCACCTGACTACTGGAAACACTAAGATCATTGGAAACACTTTCTAGCACAGAATCATCAGCACCAATGATACCCTCAGGGCTTTTCTCTATGAGACTTTCAATCACACGCTTACCAGTATCGCCACACACATTATCTAGTCCATTTAACATATCATCCATGTGATCCGTGGACGTTTGTCCCCACATATGCCCCATACAGAAGAACCGTTCAACGAGTTGCTCCTGCGTATCCACGCCAGCATTAATTCGGAGTAAAAAATCACCTTCTTTATTTTGGCTATTGATGGGACAGACGGACGATTCTATAAACCCAAACGTGTCTCTTTGTTGCGTTCCACAATATTCCATAACGCTAGCCGCAGTCAACTTTGAAGTATCATAACGCACGACAAAGGGTAACCCCCCAGTATACCCAGAGCCCTCATCCATCCCTGTCTCTGGCCAGCAAAAATCATTAATAAACTTGGCGCCGTCAGCAGCCTGCTGAATGACTGATAAACTCTGTTTATGGCATTTGAGAAGGTGAACTAATAACTGCCCATTATTATGCTTAAAAAAATTCTCTTCTTGATTTACACTATAAATTGCGCTCTCAAAATGCCGATAACGATCATCCCCATTATTGATTGTGGTTATATTCCCTGCCATTATTTTTCCAGTTCCCAGTGAAGCATATTTTTGAAAGCTCCTACATAGCACAATATTAATTGCGCCGCTCTCAAGAGGTTCTTGCAATTGTGAAACAATCTTGTCTAACTTAGAGTCGCCCGTATCCACGGTAGTGTCTATCACAAGGTACACGGGTACCTTACTCTCCTTGTAACGTTCCAGCGTCTCCTTAGTTTTTGCTATAATTTCATCAGCGTTGGCGGCTGTTAGAGGTATAGAAGGATTGAGCGTCGTCATGATAATGGGATGTCCCTGCGCATATAAGCCGCTCAAATTTAGCATGCCAGTGACTTCAAAATAGTTAATATTCAGCTTGAGGTCGTCTATTCCAGAAAAACCAAACTGTTGCCTTGCTTCAAATAACCCAGTACTTATCGCTCCCATTCCACTTGATGATGTTGCTAATGACTTAATATGAACACCCTTCATATTCTTCACGGACGGTAATTCATTTGAGTAGATACGGTTCTGTTCAGCATTGATATCAATGCTATTGTAAGGCTTCATATAGCTGAGCATCAGGCTTATCTCATCTACCAGCAAATCATATATCTGGACGGAACCGACAAAATCGTCAAAAGAAACAGATAACCCAGCTATTAAATTTCCTATTTGCCGCAACCCATCGTTAACCATCTTGTTGCACATCCCAGAATAGATCTTGCCTTCAAAATGCTCTACTAACGAGATTGAGAGCTGAGCAATAAGCCGAGTATCACTCGGAAATTCCTTTGATTTTTCCTCTAGCTGCGCCAGCTTTGGCTTGAGTTTATTGAATTTATCAAGGGATTTTGTATTACTCCCTTTCGCGTAAGTGATCCTGCGGCCTGGATTCGCGTTGGTCGATAAGTATTGTGAGATTGACAGATAGGAGGGTGTGGCTCCCAAAACATGATGCACTCGGGTAAGTGTTTGATCAATGCTCTTGCGAACACTAGGATCATTGTGCTTTGGATCAAAATTATAAACAACCGCATATAATCCGTCCGATAACCTGACTATTTTTGCTGGTTCCGCCAGATAATTCGACTCAATTCCAGCAAAAAGCGCGTTGACTCTATCCAGAAAACTGCTTGATCCAACCAGTCTCACATCAGTATTTTCTTGGTTCGTAATGCTCAACAACCCCTCGCCAGTTGCTTTTTCAATAATCTTTTTAAATAAGTAATCAATGTTCTTATGGGAATCTCTGAAATAACAAGTTGAATCTTTGTGATGCGTTCTAATTCCCGTATCGCGTGCATGTATTGGGATGGCAGTGCGATGCCCATAGGCATCAATTAAGACGCTTACGAGGCTACTCACACTAGAACCAAACTGAGACTTAATCGATTCCTGCCTGACCTGAGAACTGGGTATACCAACTCTTCTCAATCCGGGAATATTATAAGAAATAGCCCATTTATCTCTTAACTTCGCATCTTCCAAAGACTGCCATTGCACTCTAGTTCCAATCGGAGTTCCAATCGGCAATTCAGCTTGGCTATTATGTTTTGGCATTACAGCAAAGTTATCATCTAGCAGCTCCAAATTATCGATATATTTGGTTCCCCCAACCTTATCTCTCATTGATTTGGCGACATCAGTTGCCGGCACTGGATAAGCGGGCTGTCCATTATCGCTTGTCACCGAGACACTATTTGAGTTAGGCAGCCCGAAACCAAAGCCACCTGAATTTATTTTATTTATCATGGCGTGTTGTTATTATGCAATGACTTGCATCTATTCCTATTGTTTTATTCTGTTGGTTCTATACCCTTCGCACTTGAAACCACGGCATTGTTGACAGCTCTCATTCCCCCCAATCACATCGTTTATCTATGCTCATGGGGTTCACTTGCTTGCCGCCTCACCGTGATTCCAATAACGAAGGGTCTATTTAACCTGATTTCGACGCCTTGCCGAAACAATTTTACGTAAGCCCTAAACTACACCCGTAATGATATTGTTTTGAAATTAAAAGTCAACGACTGAATAAAATGGGGTTCTGCCGTATTAACTGCGGCAGAGCAGGAGAATCAAGGCTTCACAACAACTCATTCATTAAAATGCGCTGAAGTCAGGAAGAAGAACTGACGACAATAAAGACAAAAGAATATAGCAAGATAGTGCGGTATAACTAGGTATTAGGTATTAGGTATTAGGTATTAGGTATTGGGTATTGGTGGTGAGAGAGGGATTCGAACCCTCGATACGGGATTACCGTATACACACTTTCCAGGCGTGCTCCTTAAGCCTCTCGGACATCTCACCAAAGCGTGGCAATGTTAAAGTATTTGACTAGGTGCCGCAATCTAATTTTGCTTAACAATAACCAGCAAATAAACGAAATAACTACTCTACAAATGGCATCTCATTAAAGTTATCACCATGAAAGAAATCTGCTTTAATTTTTTTAATTTGATCGCGTATCTTTGCTGCTTGTTCAAACTCAAGATTTTTTGCATGGCCCAACATGCTCACTTCTAATTTTTTAATGTAACCTGCCGCGCTGCTAGCTGACGTAAACTGCGGCAATATTATACTTCCCTCTTTGCCTTTATTTTTATTTTTAGATTTTTTTCCACCACCGCTGCCCTCAATACTTGAAGCCTGATCAAAGCGTGCCCCTTCCATGATATCAACCACTTTTTTTAATACAGAGGTGGGGATAATATGATTGGCAATATTATGATCAGTCTGTTTTTGTCTACGCCTTGCCGTTTCTTCCATTGCGCGTTTCATAGAGTCTGTTATGCGATCAGCATATAAAATAGCACGCCCATTAATATGACGAGCAGCACGGCCAATTGTTTGAATAAGTGATCGATCAGAGCGAAGAAAGCCTTCTTTATCTGCATCTAAAATAGCGACCAAACTTACCTCAGGCATATCTAAACCTTCACGCAATAAATTAATACCAACGAGAACGTCAAATACCCCCAAACGTAAATCACGAATAATTTCAACACGCTCAACAGTTTCAATATCAGCATGCAAGTAACGCACACGCACGCCATTATCAGACAAGTAATCTGTTAAATCTTCAGACATCCTTTTTGTCAGTGTTGTGACCAATACACGCTCATTCTTAGCCTCATTTAAGCGAATCTCGCCCAATAAATTATCGACTTGATTTGTAGCAGGCCTCACTTCAATAATAGGATCGACCAATCCGGTTGGTCTTACCACCTGCTCAACAACTTGACCTGCTTTTTCCAGCTCATAACGTGCAGGCGTTGCAGAAACAGAAATCATCTGCGGCGCCATTTGCTCCCATTCTTCAAACTTAAGAGGACGATTATCCAAGGCAGACGGCATTCTAAAACCATATTGCACGAGCGTTTCTTTGCGCGAACGATCCCCTTTGTACATTGCGCCGAGTTGCGGAAGCGTAGCGTGGGATTCATCAATAAAGAGCAAGGCATTTTTTGGTAAATAACTGAATAAAGTAGGTGGTGGGTCACCTGCTGCCCGCCCAGAAAGATAACGCGAATAGTTTTCGATTCCTGTGCAATAACCCATCTCAAGCATCATTTCAATATCGAACTGAGTTCTTTCTGATAATCGCTGACGCTCTAATAGCTTCTGCTCTTTTTCAAAAAAAGAGAGTCTTTCTTTTAGCTCCTCTTTTACTAAATCGACGCACTGCAATATACGATTGCGCGGCGTAACGTAGTGCGTCTTAGGATATACCGTGTAACGAACAACTTCACGCAGCACCTCACCAGTTAAAGGATCAAATAATCGAATGCGCTCAATCTCGTTGTCATCAAAGTAAACCCTTACTGCCTCATCTTCAGATTCTGCAGGATAAATATCAAGCGTCTCACCTCTAACTCTAAAAGAGCCACGACTAAAATCAATATCGTTACGAGCGTATTGCATTTCAACTAATCGCCGAACAGCAGAGTAAGCATCAATTTTATGACCAATATCAAGATGAAGCAGCATTTGAAGATAAGCATCTGGATCACCTAAACCATAAATTGCTGAGACAGTTGAAACAATAATGGTATCTGGATATTCAAGTAACGCCTTAGTTGCAGAAAGACGCATCTGCTCTATATGTGCATTAATAGAGGAATCTTTTTCAATATAAGTATCAGAAGAAGGCACATAAGCTTCAGGCTGATAATAGTCGTAATAAGAGACAAAATATTCAACATGGTTATGAGGAAAAAACTGCTTAAATTCGCCATATAACTGGGCGGCTAATGTTTTATTATGCGCAAGAATCATAGCGGGACGCTGTAAAGATTCAATCACCTGCGCCATCGTAAAAGTTTTCCCAGAGCCTGTAACCCCTAACAACACTTGATGAGATAAGCCAGCATGAACCCCTTCTAGCAATTGACGGATTGCTTGCGGTTGATCACCAGCCGGTTTAAACTCACTTTCCAATTTAAAGCCGCTCATATAAAGATTGCCTATTCAGTTTTAAAGTTAGTATCAAAGAGGGCCGCTTTATTATGTCTCAACTCGATGCACGATATACAGAAACACTCGCACTTAATACGCCTACTAATATCCCTAACATCCCGAACACCCCTAATACCACAGAACTAAACATGCAAACATCTAACATACCGTACAATTTCATGCCTTCATTACGTGTTCAAAATATCAAGCCTTCACCCACTTTAGCGGTGACAGCGAAAGCGCAAGCACTCCGTAAAAGCGGAAAAGATGTCATTGATTTAGGCGTTGGCGAACCAGATTTTGATACACCAGAGCATATTAAAGAAGCAGCTGTTAAAGCACTTTATAACGGCGCGACAAAATATACCGCAGTTGACGGTACACCAGAGTTAAAAGCTGCCGTCATAGAAAAATTTCGTCGTGATAATCAAATTGATTACAAACCCAATCAAATATTGGTTTCATCCGGCGGCAAACAAAGCTTTTTTAATCTGTGTCTTGCGCTCATCAATAAAGGTGATGAAGTGATTATCCCTGCGCCATTTTGGGTATCATATCCTGACATCGTGAAAGTCGCAGAAGGGATACCTATTATTGTTGAAAATAATCAGGCTCAAAATTTTAAAATTACAGCAGAACAACTAGAAAAAGCGATTACACCCCGCACTAAATTATTTGTACTTAATAGCCCCTCTAATCCAACAGGAAAAGCCTATTCACGCGCAGAATTAAAAAGCCTAGGTGATGTTTTACTAAGGCACCCCCACGTTATGATTGCAACAGATGATATGTATGAATTAATCATGTGGCGAGAAGAAGGCTTTTCAAATATTTTAAATGTTCACCCAGAATTATATGATCGTACATTTGTACTCAATGGTGTCTCTAAAGCGTACGCAATGACGGGCTGGCGCATCGGTTATTGTGGTGGACCTGAGAAAATTATTTCTGCTATGAAAGTAATCCAATCACAAAGCACATCAAACCCTGCAGCAGTCTCTCAAGCTGCAGCTGTTGCCGCATTAAATGGCCCACAAGAATGCATTCAAGTGATGATTCGTGCTTTTAAAGCACGCCATGAATATATGGTTGAGGCACTGAATCAGATTCCTGGTATTTCTTGCACAACAGCAGATGGTGCCTTTTATGTTTTTCCAAATGTGCAGCAGCTTATTAAGCAAAAACAGTTAGAGAACGATTTAGCGCTGTCTGAATTTTGGCTAAACGAGGCAGGTATTGCTTTGGTTCCTGGTAGTGCATTTGGGAGCGAAGGTCATGTTAGAATTTCTTTTGCAACGAGCCAAGAAAATCTTGAAAAAGCAATACAACGAATCAGCAACTTGATTTAAATTGCGAGTATAAACATGACACAAAGTAAGTTTGCGCCATTGCGTGTTAGTATCGGCGGCCCAATCGGCGCCGGTAAAACAACACTTATTAAATCTCTGAGCTTAATGCTCAGAGATAAATACTCAATGGCAATAATTACGCATGATCTATACACAGAGGAAGACGCCTTATTCTTAAGAAGTCATCAAACGATAGATGCCAAGCGAATTATTGCGATAAAAACAGAAAATACCTCGCCAGAAAAAATACAGCAAAAACAGCACAAATCAATATTAGAATTGATCAATCACTTTGCTGACTTACAGTTGATTCTCATTGAAACCCAAGGAGATTACCTCAATCCCTTTTTTAGCATCGAGTGTGCTGATCTTAATCTATATCTAATTGATGTTGCAGCAGGAGATAAAACACCTCGCAAAGGCAGCAAAGTAATTACTGATGCAGACTTCCTTATTATTAATAAAACAGACTTAGCCCCTTATGTTGGTGCATCATTACGCGTTATGGAGTGCGAAATAAAAAATCTGCGCGAAGATAAACCTTTTTTATTTACAAACCTTAAAAATAATCAGGGGTTAGAAAAGGTCATTGCTTTTATAGTGCAGAGTCTTGACAATAAATTAATCCCAAGCAAAATCGCACCACAAAAAAATGCTGCCAGTTTTCAATTTGCATAAATAAACATACCTAGGCACAGGAACATGCCCGCTTATTTTCTGATTAATGAAAAAAAAGTACCTTTTAACAGTGCAGCACATGACGAAGAAATGCCCCTGCTTTGGTTTCTTCGCGATATTGTAAAACTCACTGATACTAAATATGGATGCGGTATCGGATTATGCGGTGCATGCACTGTTTTAATTAATGGCAAAGCTAAGCGATCATGTCAAATCCCACTCGCCCAACTTAATGAAACAGATGCAATTACGACTATCCAAGGCCTTAATGTTAATGCACCAACGATATTGCGCTGGAAAAAAAATAATATTCCACAATGCGGATATTGCCAAACAGGAATAATTCTCTCTTGCCATTCAGCTTATCTTTCTTCTTCTTCAGCTACGACTGAACTAAGCTTAACGAAACAACATTTATGCCGCTGCGGAACGTATCAACGAATGGAACGGCAAACAGACATATAAAGTCCTTG
The DNA here is from genome assembly GCA_945860125.1 of Klebsiella pneumoniae. Taxonomy (GTDB): domain Bacteria; phylum Pseudomonadota; class Gammaproteobacteria; order Pseudomonadales; family CAMAPQ01; genus CAMAPQ01. The sequence continues at coordinate 24,781 of CAMAPQ010000012.1, read as the reverse complement.
CCATACAAGGCATGACAAGGACTCAAATATGACCAATCAAGAAAGTTTCTTTTTAACTGGGTTAACAGACAAAAAAATCTTGCTTGCTGAAGATAGTATGATAAACCAAGAAATTGCCTGCGAGTTTTTAAAAGATGTCAATATAGAATTATATATTGCAGAAAATGGCCAGCAAGCTTTTGACATGTTTAATCAATACCCAGAAAAATATGCGCTTATTTTGATGGATGTTTGCATGCCTATACTGAATGGCTATGAAGCAACGCAAAAAATCAGAGCGCTTGATGCGGGTAAAAACATTCCTATCATTGCAATGACAGCTAACAGCGCACAAAAAGATATTGATCAAGCCCTTGCGACAGGGATGAACGATTACATCACAAAGCCAATTGATGCTAATGCGCCTCATAAAAAAATCACATTTTGGATTAAAAACCCCAAACAAAATACAACAGAAAAAAATTGGAAGGACAACACCACAAAGGTTATCCAGAAGCATTAACAGGCTGGCCACAGGCATTATTGCGCACAGGAAATAAAGAAAATGCACTCATACGTAGCACTTCTTTATTTGCTGAGATACATAAAAAAAATGGTCTGAAGCCGCTAATTGAGGCGCTAGAAACAGGCGAGCACAACAGCGCTGTGCTTTGGGCGCACACACTAAAAGGCCAAGCTACAACCATTGGCGCAGAAGAAGTGGCCAAACTAGCAGATCAACTTGAAACGCAACTTAAGAAAGAAACACAGCTACAAAAAACTCAACTACTAGTTGAATTAGAAACAGCATTATCTTGTGTCTTAAACTCCATTTTTGAATATCAAAATAAGTCTCAAGGTAACGGATAGGTTCTCTTCGGGGATGTCGCTAAAGTCCTAAATCCCACCTTAAAAAATTCCTTAACAACAACAAGCCATTTTTCTGGCTTTTCTCCGGATGAAACTGCACTGCGCACAAATTTTTATGGGCAATCGCAGAAACAAAAGAATGACCATATTCTGTTGAAGCACACTGCAGGCTTTGATCAGCTAACGCAACATAATAACTATGAACAAAATAAAATCTTGCGCCGTCAGGAATATCCTGCCAAAGAGGATGTGGCACTGATTGCTTCACTTGATTCCAACCCATGTGCGGCACTTTTAACCCATTATTCTTTGGAAATTTCTTAACTTCTCCATTGAACCAATTTAAGCACTGTGTGCCGTCATTTTCCTCACTAAAAGACATAAGACTCTGCAATCCAATACAAATAGCAAGAATAGGCTTACCGTTTGTATAGACAGTATTTAATGCCTGATCCAATCCTTTTTCGTTTAGCCCTATCATGCAATCGCGCATTGCGCCGACGCCTGGAAAAACCACTTTATCTGCCTGCTCAATAACAGCAGGATTTTGTGTTATCTCAATGGATAATCGCTCATCTGCTGCTACCGCCAGAGCCTTCGCAACAGAGTGAAGATTACCCATACCATAGTCTACGACAGCCACTTTCATTTTGCGTAAGCTCCATGATTAAAGAATACCCTTCGTTGAAGGAATCTGTGTTACCCGTAAATCTCTTTCAACAGCCATGCGTAACGCTCGCCCAAAAGCTTTAAAAACTGTTTCAGCTTGATGATGTGCGTTACGGCCTCTGAGATTATCAATATGCAAAGTTATTTTAGCGTGATTGACAAACCCTTGAAAAAATTCCTGAAAAAGATCTACATCAAATGAGCCGATTCTGGCACGGGTAAACTCAACATTCATAATAAGACCTGGCCTGCCCGACAAATCAATCACAACACGTGATAATGCTTCATCAAGTGGAACATAAGCGTGCCCATAACGAACAATCCCTTTTTTATCGCCCACTGCTAGCGCAAAAGCAGCGCCTAAAGTAATACCAATATCTTCAACAGTGTGATGATCATCAATATGGTGATCACCCTGCGCATGAATATCAATATCAAATAATCCATGCCTGACAATCTGATCAATCATATGATCAAGAAAGGAAATGCCAGTTTTAATTGAACCCTGCCCTTTTCCATCCAAATTTAGCTTTACTTTAATTTGTGTTTCGAGCGTGTTACGCTCCACTTCTCCTAACCTTTCCTGCATAGCACAACCTCTTTCTTTATTAAGATTCTCTTTAACTCTTTATTAGTAAAACAACCCTCTTTAAATGACACAAACAGAAAAATACTTAATTCAACCTGTCCCTTTTCAAAAAAAACTAAAACAGTGGTTTATGAAGTGTGGTCGACATGATTTGCCGTGGCAAATTAATCCGACACCTTATCGCGTTTGGGTATCAGAAATTATGCTCCAACAAACACAAGTAATCACTGTTATTCCCTTTTATGCACGCTTTATGGCACGTTTTCCTACGCTTACTGAGCTTGCACAAGCAGACATAAATGATGTTATTACTTTATGGGCAGGGCTTGGCTATTATGCACGTGCGCGAAACTTACATAAAGCAGCGATCAAAATTATGCTAGATCATGCAGGGATATTGCCAAATACCCAAGAAGGATTAGAAGCTTTGCCTGGGGTTGGACGCTCAACAGCAGGCGCTATTTTATCGCTAAGCGGTATGCGTGCTGCACCTATTTTAGAGGGCAATGTTAAACGCATTTTATGCCGTCTTTTTGGTATAACAGGCGTACCTAACGATAAAAAAGTTGATCTGAAATTATGGGAAATCGCGACACATTATACGCCGAAAAAAACGGCTCAATCACATAATCAGGCGATGATGGATCTTGGCGCAACGCTTTGTTACCGTACAAAACCGCTTTGTGAGCAGTGCCCCTTCTTAGCGGTTTGTTATGCAGCACTCAATCAACAACAATCAGCATTACCAGAACGAAAAAAGAAACTCATCAAACCACAAATACAAAAATGGTATTTGCTGATTTTTTATCGAAACATGCTTAGGCTTGAAAAAAGGCCGCCCACAGGTATATGGTCAAATCTATGGGTCTTACCAGAATTTTCAACTGAAAAAGACTTAATTTATTTTTGCCAACAAAAGTTTGATTTAAAAGAAGCCAAAATAGAAAAAGCGATACTGCACCCAGTGAAGCACAGCTTCACACATTTTGATATGACACTACATTTCTTACAAATTAACTTAACCCAGCCAGACAAAAAAAAGCAGCCTGATTACTTTTTAAATGAACCTAATAATAAATGGTTTTTACTGGACGAAAATCTTTATAATACGATAGGCATGCCGGCACCTATTCAAAAAATATTGAAGAAGCTGATAGAACTTTAAAAGCTGTTAAAATGAGTGGCTATTTTACTTAAAAACTTCCATACAACTTAACAGTTTCCGCACAACTTAATAGTTTCCGCATAAATATGAGCACCCTTATATATGACAAGATCCGTTTTTTGCACAAAATATCAACAAACCTTAGAAGGTTTAGGCTTCCCCCCCTTTCCAGGTGAAAGAGGCAAAAAAATATTCGATGAAGTTTCTAAAAAAGCGTGGCTTGAGTGGTTACAACATCAAACCATGCTGATTAATGAAAAAAAGCTCAATCTTCTTGAACCTTCCACTCAAATCTATCTAAAAGATCAATTTGAAAAATTTATTCATAATGAACTTTTTGATCGCGCAGAAGGCTATGTTGCCCCCAAAAATAAATAGATGACCATTTGAAATTAATTTGAAAATGACATAATTTTTCATTATAAAAATGGGCTTGACTATAAGCAAAAGTTTCTGTTTAATACGCCACTCGCACTGTTATGGTCGGATAGCTCAGTCGGTAGAGCAGAGGATTGAAAATCCTCGTGTCGGGGGTTCGATTCCCTCTCCGACCACCATAATTTTTGTCATTATCTAGCCTCCTCTTACTAACTCTTTATAGAGTGCTGACAATCCCCCTTAAATTCTTTTATTAATCAAAGATTATGCCTTTTAGATTAACGTTACGCGTTACTAAATACAAAAATGGCACAGAAAAAATAACGATATAACAAATATCTTTCTAAGATTTAAAATGTAATCAATCATAAATAGGACTTACGCAGAATTGTTCCAGCAAGGCGTCCTGACGAAGACAGTACACGCTGTACGGCGAGGCAGGACAACAAAGCTGGGCGATTTTGCGTAAGTCCTAATCAAAAACTAATTTACCGGCTAAACTAAAATCAGCACATTATATTTACATAATCTCAAAATTAAGCACGCACCTATGAAAACGGTAGAGAATACATTATGCCATTCATCAGATTGGTTTTTATCTTAAGCTTGAACTTAAGCTCACTCAACGCCTTTGGTGTAGACCCACCAAAGCTATATTATCGCTACAAATCTGAAAATGGCTCAACAGTAATCAGCTCAACACTCCCGTCAGAACAAGCCAATAAGGGTTATAGCGTTACAGATAAACACGGCGTAGTTATTCAGAAAGTTTTACCCGTACCCTACCAAAATGAGGAACAAAAAATTCGTAATAAAATGATTATTGATCAAAAAAGAAAAGAAGCTCACCTCCTTAAGTTATATGGTTCAGCTGCTTCTGCTGAAACAGCGCAATACAGAAACGCTGCCCAATATAATATGAAGCTTGATATACTACAGAGCAATTTAAAAGCGCACAAAAAACAGCTTGAAATGCTTGAAACAAAAATAGCTGAATCCCAAAGAAAAGATACCCCCCCTCAGGAATTAATTCAAGAACATCAACTATCCCATGACAAATTACTTGAGATAGAAAAGAACCAGCAAGTAGTAGAGAAAGAAAAACAAGAAGCAATGAATAAGTATGCGCAAGATATCGCTATTTTAAAAAGAATAGAACAAGAGATATTAGTAAAAACACCCGCGACACAAAACTGAGCAAATATTACTGCTCGCTTTTATCTAAGAATACGAATGTAACAGTGTGAGTTACCCCAAACATTCTTAAATGCAAAATATTAAAAAGCATCTTACAATGCTCTGCAATCAACAACTTTTTTATTAAAAGAGAAATCTATGCTCCAACGAACGCCCTTATTTTTACAGCACCAGCAAGCTTCTGGCAAAATAGTTGATTTTCATGGCTGGGAAATGCCACTCAATTATGGCTCGCAAATTGAAGAGCATCGCACTGTAAGAAATAATATAGGAATGTTTGACGTTTCTCACATGACGGTGATTGACATAAAAGGCAAATTTGCAAAGGCATTTTTACGTTTTGTACTCGCAAACGATGTAGAAAAACTATCCTATCCAGGAAAAGGCTTATATACCGTTATGCTTAATGAGGCAGCAGGTATTATTGATGATTTAATTGTTTATTTTATTGATCAAGATAACTATCGACTTATTACCAATTCATCAACAAAAGAAAAAGTGCTCAGCTGGCTGCAACAACAAAAAGACGCTCAACTAGCATGGCGAAAAAGCGCAGATCTTGAAATTATTTATCAACAGACACTCTGTATTATTGCTGTGCAAGGCCCCAATAGCACACAGGTTCTCGGTGAATGCTTAAACATAAGCGAGCCCCTAGAAACACTTAAAAAATTCCATATTATCCCTTATCTAAATGGTTATATTGCGCGCACAGGCTATACAGGTGAGGATGGCTTTGAATTTATTGTTCCTGAAAATACGGCGCTTTCTATTTGGAATAAACTCATCGAACAAAAAGTTCAACCGATAGGTTTGGCTGCACGAGATACATTACGATTAGAAGCAGGCCTTAATTTATATGGTTCTGATATGGACGAACAAAATCATCCACTTGAGGCGAATCTTGCGTGGACGCTTTCCTGGGAACCAAAAGAGCGGAATTTTAGTGGTAGATCTGCTCTTGAAAAAATCAAAGAAACCAACGCATTCAAACAACAAATTGGCATAATTTTACTTGAAAAAGGCGTATTGCGTGCACATCAATCAATAGAAATACAAGGAATGCAAGGTGAGATTCTCAGCGGTACTTTTTCACCAAGCTTACAAATCAGTATCGCTTTTGCAAGACTACCGCACACTAATTTTACTGTTATAAATCAGGAAGGCACCGTTGATATTCGCGGGAAAAAATTAAAAATAAAAGTGGTGCCGTTGCCTTTTATTAAAAATGGTAAGCCAACTTTTAATTTATAAGTAATTTACTGTGCTGCTAAATGGCGAACACTTAAGCGATTTACTCGCGCCTTTAGAATTGGGTTGGAAAGCCCGCCCCCAAGCCGAATTGGCTTTATGCAAGACTTCTTACCCTTGCTGAAAAAATTAGCACAAGGGCGCGAGATTTCTGGATTAGCGGCGTATGAATAGTGATATTCACGGTATCAAGGAGCATGAAATGATTTTTCCCAATAAATTAAATATCCTCAACCAACTTGAGCTGAACAAAGCGGAAGAAAAAATCAGCAAACAAAAAGCCAAGCAACTTTTTGAAAGTGGGGAGATAAATCGCATAGAGGTTGGTACGTTCAACGGGCTTGCACAGATTCACGCGATTTTGTTTGGCGACCTTTATGACTTCGCAGGAAAAGTGCGCGATGTGAATATCGCAAAAGGGAATTTTCGCTTTGCGCCCGTGATGTATCTAGAAGCATCTCTTGCACACATCAGCAAAATGCCGCAAGGTAATTTCAACCAGATCGTTGAAAAATATGTTGAGATGAATATTGCTCACCCCTTTCGTGAAGGCAATGGGCGCGCCACGAGAATATGGCTCGATTTAATTTTAAAGCAAGAAATTAATCAGGTGATAGATTGGAATGCAGTGGATAAATCAGATTATCTTTCTGCGATGGAGCGCAGCGTGGTTAAAGACATAGAGATAAAGCATCTGCTGCAACTGGCCCTCACCGATAAAATAAACGATCGCGAACTATTTATGAAGGGTATTGATATAAGTTATTACTACGAAGGTTATAGCGAATTTAAGATTGAAGAGGTGTAGACACCACCCCCCCCCTTCGGAGTACCCCGCAGGGGGGGAAGGGGTATGATTTAATCCCGAAGTTGAGGCTTCTTGAGTTTGAGGGTGCTGGGGATTGGGTTAAGAAATCACTTAGTAGCATCTGTGATTATTGGAATGGATCTAGTCATGAAGGAGCTGTAAACGAAGATGATGAGTCAATGCGCTCAAATCATGTTGTGTATGACAGATCAGACTCTAAGTAACTTGATACCCCTAAAAAACTTAAAAAATAAGGCTGTGATTGCACCTATCAATAACAAACACCAAACAATCATTGGAGAGGCAGGTAAATCAGACCACAACGAAAAAAATAACCCCGTTACGTACCCCATCACACCAATAAATAGAGCGATACCAAGCCTTCCTTTTGGCGTTTCTTTTAATCCCTCACTCAATAATGCAGGAATAATAAGCGAAGAAAAAACAAGGTAAATACCAACAAGCTGAACAGAGAGTGTAACGCTAAGTGAAAATAATATATAAAATCCAAGCCTACTTATTCTCGGTAAAAACAGAAAAGAAAAAATAACGGCTGTATAAGCAATAGCAATAGGTATTAAGTCAGATAATTTCACCCACAAAATCTGCCCCACTAATATTTCTTTTAAATGTTCACCGCCATGTGGATTTTGCGCCAGAAGTAAAATACTACCTGTTGCGGCCAAAACAAAAACCACACCAATAATTGCCTCTTGTAAATGCGGCCAAAACTTCTCAGTAAGCGTTAATAATAAACCACCTAATAAAGCTGAATTAATTGCAATAACTTCTGTACCCCATGACGTACCCTCAAAACCCAACATATTGGCTAAAATAACGCCTGATCCTGCAATTTGTGCAATCGCAAGATCAATAAAAATAATACCGCGCCCAAGAACTTGTATACCTAAAGGAACATGCGTCATGACGACTAACATCCCCGCAAAAATAGCGGGGAGTAAAATTGAGATATCATCAATGAGCAACATTTTTTAAGCCTTGAATAAGTTGATCTAAAATACGCCCATATAGGGAAATTAGGTCATTTACCTCCTTACTTTCACCCGTTGTATAAGCAAGGGTAATATAAGGCGTTCCTGTGTTTTCTAATAACCAACGTGCCGCTTGGTCAGTCTCCGAAGGACTGATCAAAATAAAAGCAACTTGCTCAGTTTTTATGATTGCCTTTAGTTTTTCTAAATCATTAATGGTAGGTGGAATACCAGGCTTTGATTCAATTGTTGCGACTTGTTTTATTTTCAACCAATCAAAAAGATAGGGCCGATTATCATGATAAGTCATCACTTTTATATTTTTAAGCAAATCAATATCTGCTTTTCTTTTTTCAAGTAACAAAGATATTGCAGATTGAAATTCAACTTTTTTTGCTTGATAAAAAGCGGCATTCTTAGCATCTAAATCAACTAAACGTACTGACAATGCCTCAGCAATAAGCACGACTCTATTGGGATCAAGATGCACATGAGGATTACCTTCTGGATGCACATCACCTTCAGCACGATCAATCGTTACAGGAATACCTAAGCGCTGAACAACCTGTGCTGCTTCAAAATATCCAGGGGAACCAGGCAATATTTTATTATTCCCAGCGGCTCGAATTAGTAAAGGTAACCATCCCACCTCAAGATCAGCCCCACTACAAACAACTAAATCAGCCCGCCTCATTTTAGCTATAAAAGCAGGGCGTGCCTCAATATGATGAGGATCTTGAAAAGCATTGGTTGCTTGAAAAATATCCACCTTATCACCTGCAAGTGATGTAACTAAACTTGCCCATTCAGGCTCACAAGTAAAAATATTCAACTTTTTTTCTGCAAAAGCAGGTAAGGACAATACAATTAAAATAAAAGAAACTAAAAAATTTTTCATAACGTGCCCTTAATTAAAATTTATGTGCGCCGTGGCTACCTAATGACATTAAATACTGCAACATAACTTGCGTATCTTGCGCATTTTCGATATCTATATTGGCAACTTGAAATCTTAGTTTTGCAAATTCGCTGGTAGAATAATCAATCATTATTGTTTTTTTAATAATGCTTTTATCTGCGTTCAGCAGCGTATCGTCAAAAAAATCCTGTAACGTTACACCGCTCTCTTGCTCATTAGAAAATTGATTATCCGGCTTTAAATAATCTGCTCTAACGCCCACTCGCCATTTTGGCATAAACTGATATAAGGTTTGCACATACAAGCCTTGCCCTTTTCCAGAAAAGTCAGCTAATAAATTATTTTCAGCCTCTGAAAAATGAATAGCTGAATCTTCTTTTTTAATAAAAAACTCACCTTGAATTTTTAGATTTTTTTGTGTGGCATTTCCCCTAGGTGCCCACTTATAAACAAAATCGACGCCATAGGCTTTCACACCACCCTCACTGTATTCAATAACATGCTCTGCCGAAGTATCACTATGTTCATGCATGGCACCAGATCTTTCATCAAATTTAGTTCGATATAAAGATGAGCCTAACTGCCAGCTTGTACTTTCTGATAAATCACCCCCTGTTTTGGCAAATAAAACACCGCCTTGATTATTATGATTCTGCGTGCCGCCTGGAAAAGCAGTTCCACTTAACCACTCACCGCCTAGTTCAACATAGGCATCAATCGGTACAACCCAACGTAACTGCATCCCTGAATCAATTAAACTATTGCCAAAAAAAGCACTATAAACGAGAGGAACATCGGTAAAGTCATGGGCATGCTCGTGAATAGAATTAAGATACCCCAGCTGAGAACGAAACTTACCCATTTTCAAAGTTAAGCCATGATCAAGCTTTAACGTTTCAACATAAGCTTCCTCAAGTTCAACGTGCGTTTCACCCTCCTCCTGATGAAGCGCAACAATCATTGCGCCATAAAAAGTAGGATCAATATTTGCACTTAAAGATAACTCTGAATGACCTAGACCAAAACCTTTTTCAGGTAACCCCGCTTCACCTCCCAATACAAATCCAGGCAAAGCAAAATCATTCCCATAAGACGTATATCGTCCATCTAAAATTAAATTAATCGCAGGATTAAACTCATTACCAGATTTAGTCGCTGCTTGAGCAGCTTGAACATCTTGAACATCTTGAACATAAGAGATGGCAAGGCATAAAATAAAAACAAAAAAATTAAAACGAAATGACCGTTTACCACGCATAAAATCTCTCCCAAAACGAATTGAAACATTGCATAAAAATGCATTTAAAAAAATGTTTTAAACGATAATTGAAAAGGGCGGAGCACGTGGAAAGGAAAGACAATAATTATTCTTAATAATAAAGGAAGGCTTAATACCAGCGAAATAAACAGGTGAAAAAATACAAGTCGTTAAAACTAAATCATCAGACGGTTTAAGCTTTTTTGCATCCGCAGACTCAAAAACAGAACAAGCTGCCGTTTTCTGATGAAAAGGATGTTCTATATAGTGCTTGAGGACTAAGGCTTGAATAAATACAAAATACAGACACAAAAAAACAGCGAAGGAAACAAGCTTTTTTTTATGACATTTTGCCAAAATTCTTATATAAGGCATATTAATTTAGCTGCCAATTAATGGGACTAATACCCTGTTGCGCTAAATAAGCATTGGCTAAACCAAAATGGCCGTTACCCATAAAACCTCGATAAGCAGATAATGGTGATGGATGAGGTGACTTTAAAATTAAATGTTGCGCTTCATTTATAACAGATCCTTTTTTAAAAGCATAACTACCCCACAATAAAAAAACGACATTTTTTTTGAGCTCACTAATTTTTTTAATAACTTCATCTGTAAACATCTCCCAGCCTTTTCCCTGATGAGCGCCAGCCTTCCCCATTTCTACCGTTAAAACACTATTTAAAAGCAGCACCCCTTGATGCGCCCAATCTTCTAAGCAACCATGCACGCTATTTATGACACCCAGATCTCGCTTAAGCTCAATAAACATATTTTTTAGGGAAGGCGGGAAAGTAACCTCCCGCGGCACAGAGAAACATAAGCCATGCGCCTGCCCTAACCCATGATAAGGATCTTGCCCTAAAATCACAACTTTTACTTCTTCAAACGGTGTTAAATTAAGCGCATTAAATATAGCGTCTCCTTTTGGAAACACTGTTTTTCCTTGCTGTTTTTCATCCAGCAGAAAAATCTTGAGCGCTTTCATATAATCCTTACCAAACTCATCACCGACAATCTTAAGCCAACTTTCAGATAGTTTTATATTGGACAAATAAATACTCCTCTATCTTAAGACGCTGAAATATGACGCATATGAGGGAAAAGAATAACATCACGTATAGAAGGCGCATCAGTTAACAACATCACTAAACGATCAATACCAATGCCTTCACCTGCGGTAGGTGGTAAACCATATTCCAATGCACAAATATAATCTGCATCAAAATGCATGGCTTCATCATCACCTGAATCTTTAGCAAGCACTTGAGATTTGAATCTTTCCGCTTGATCTTCCGCATCATTTAACTCAGAAAATCCATTCGCAATTTCACGTCCACCGACAAAAAGCTCAAAACGATCTGTTACAAAGGGATTATCATCGTTACGTCGTGCAAGAGGCGAGATTTCCGTTGGATACTCAGTAATAAAGGTTGGCTGCTTAAGCTCGTGCTCTACTGTTTTTTCAAAAATTTCAATTTGAACTTTACCAAGCCCTGAGCCTTCTTTAATCACAATACCTAACTCAGCAGCCACTTTACGCGCCTGCTCAAGATGCGTTAAATCTTGCAAAACAAGCTGAGGATTAAACTGAAGAATCGCTTCAAGCACCGTCATACGTAAAAATGGTTTTCCAAAGTCGTAAGTCTCACCCTGATAAATCACTTCACTTGAGCCTAACACTTCAAGTGTTACTCTTTTTAACATCGCCTCCGTTAAATTCATTAAATCATGATAGGTTGCATAGGCTTCATAAAACTCTAGCATCGTAAATTCAGGATTATGACGCGTTGAAACACCTTCATTTCTAAAGTTTCTATTTATTTCAAAAACACGCTCGAAGCCACCAACGACTAATCTTTTAAGATATAACTCTGGCGCAACGCGCAAATAAAGGTTCATATCCAAAGCATTATGATGCGTCACAAAAGGTTTGGCTGTTGCACCGCCCGGGATTGGCTGCATCATGGGCGTTTCCACTTCAAGAAAACGTCGCTCTTTTAAAAACTGCCGAATACTATCAATTACCTTTGAGCGAATAATAAATGTCTCTCTTGTGCTTTTATTAACCATAAGATCAATGTAACGCTGCCTGTAACAGGTTTCAGTATCGGTTAATCCCTTATATTTTTCAGGCAAAGGCTGTAAAGATTTTGTGAGTAATTGTACCTCTTGCAAATCAACATAAAGATCACCTTTATTTGATTTATGTAACACACCACGCGCACCAATAATATCGCCTAAATCCCACGTTTTAATTTCCGCTAATTTCTCGGGCAATAAAGCCTGCCTATTCACATACAGCTGTATTTGCCCTGACATATCTTGTATGACAATAAAGGAACCACGATTAAACATAATACGGCCCGCAACCGTCACAACTGTTGCTTTCTCCTCTAATTCACTTTTAGACAAAGAATGAAACGCATCCTGAAGATCCTGAGTGAAATGCTCACGCCGAAAGTCATTAGGAAAAGCACACTTATTGGTTTTTCTAATTTCATGTAATTTTTCACGACGTAAAGCAATTAACTTATTATCTTCTTTGTGACTTAACTCACTCGCATTCTCTTCCATACTAAAACTCCAACTGTTTTAAATACCTGTTTTTTTAAACACTTTTCTTTTTTAAACACTCTGTTTTTAAAGACCCGCTTTTAAACTAGCCTCAATGAAAAAATCTAAATCACCGTTTAAGACGCGATCAGGATCAGATGTTTCAACTTGCGTGCGCAAATCTTTTACTCTCGACTGGTCTAAAACATAAGAGCGAATCTGACTACCCCAACCAATATCCATTTTGGTATCTTCCAATGCTTGCTTTTCAGCATTCTTTTTTTGCAGCTCTAGCTCATACAATTTTGCTCTCAACATTTTCATAGCCTGAGAACGATTCTTATGCTGAGACCTATCTGACTGGCATTGAACCACGACATTAGTCGGAACATGCGTAATTCTAATTGCAGAATCTGTTCGATTCACATGCTGGCCCCCCGCACCACTTGCACGATAAGTATCAACACGTAAATCAGCAGGATTAATATCAATTTCAATATCATCTTCAATTTCTGGAGAGACAAATACAGAAGCAAAGGAGGTATGTCTTCTACTGCCAGAATCAAAAGGAGATTTTCTTACCAAACGATGAATGCCTGTTTCCGTTCGTAGCCAACCATAAGCATACTCACCCTCAAAACGCATGGTTGCCCCTTTAATACCTGCCACTTCACCAGGCGACAAATCCATTACTTCTGTTTTAAAGCCTCTTTTTTCGCCCCAACGAAGATACATTCTTAATATCATATCAGCCCAATCCTGAGCTTCTGTTCCGCCTGAGCCTGACTGAATATCAAGAAAGGCATTACTTTTATCTTGTTCTTTTGAAAACATACGCTGAAACTCAAGATTAGCAACACGCCACTCAATCTTTTGAACCTCAGCAATTAAGTCTTCTAAAGTTGTGATGTCGTCTTCTTCTTTTGCAATATCATGCAACTCAAAAGCATCACGTATAGCAACAGACAATTCATCAATTGTCGTCACAACCGATGATAATGCCACTCTTTCCTTTCCAAGAATCTGTGCATTGTGTGCATTATTCCAAAGCGCAGGATCCTGTAACTCTAATTCAATTTCTTCCCATCTCTCTTTTTTGTTCTCATAGTCAAAGATACCCCCTTAAGGCGCTCACGCGCTCAGTTAACGCTTGTAACTTAGGGTGTAACTGCGTTATTTCCATGGATGACCTCTATAAGGCTGTAGAAAAATGTTAAAAAAGACTATTTAAGCTCAAAAAATTAGAAGTAATGATAAAGGGCTGAGTCGTAATTGTGTACTAAACTTATAGGGATTTTGATGAAAATATGCAAAAAGGGCGAGCCAATTTAATATTATGCACATACTCGCACTAGAAGCTTCTAAAAATATAGATCAAAGAATAGAAGACACGCTGAGCAGTCTTCAGATTCCCTATCATCTGTTGACGCATAAACATGGTGCAATCAGTCTGAATAGCGCATTTAATGAAAAAATCGACGCTATTATTTTATCTGACTTGCTTGAAGATATGGGCGGATTTGATTTTTGCATGGCATTCAATAAGATAAACGATAAAAATCATATTTTTAGCAAACATCCTCCTGCCGTTATTTTAATAACTGACGAGAAGAATCTTGATCACGATTTTAAAAAAGCAGCGCTAAAATTAGGTATTTCTGCAATATTTCATCGATCTAATCCTGTTGAACTTGTTCGTTATCTTACTCGCGTCAATCAAAAACAAAATCGACAAGATAAGAATGAATATAAAATCTTACTAATTGAAGATAGCAAGTCAATGAGACACCATGCAGTACAGTGCCTGCAAATGATAAGCGCAAAAATTATTCAGTGCGATAGCGCAGAGCAAGCACTTATTGAGCTATACGATACAGATATTGACTTAATAATTACCAGCCTTGTTTTAAAGGGAAAACTATCTGGAAAAACCCTTATTAGAACTGTTCGTTATTTTGAAGACTCAAAATCGCGCATCCCTATTCTGGTTGTCTCTTCTTCAGAAGACAACAGTACAAAAATTGAACTTTTAAAAGTTGGGGCAAGTGATTTTATTCACAAACCTTTTATTCCCCAAGAATTTATTACCAGAGCAAAAAATTTAATTGAAAATAAAAAGCTGCTGGATCAAATAGAAGAACAATCAGGCAAACTACAAGAAATTGCGCTCATTGATCAGCTGACAAAGCTATACAACCGACACTATCTCATGGAAGTTGGCCCACGAAAAATAACAGAGTGCATTAGACATAAAATTCCCTGTTCACTCTTAGTGCTAGATCTTGATCATTTTAAATCAATCAATGATAACTACGGCCACGCAATGGGTGATATTGTTTTGCGTGAAACAGCGAACACGATTAAAAGTCAGTGCCGAGGAGAAGATATCGTTGCGCGTTTTGGCGGGGAGGAATTTGTTCTTCTTTTAAGCCACTGCAATCTAGATGCAGCCATACAAAAAGCAGAAAATATTAGAAAAAAAATTGAGGCCCTAAAACCGGAAAACATCCCCATCTCTGCCAGCATTGGAATTGCACAAATTAGCGAAAAAAATGCTGATTTTACAAGTCTTTTTCAAGGCGCTGATGAACAAGTTTATGTTGCCAAAGCAAATGGCAGAAATCAAATTAGATACCAGCAATAAAATTATTGCCGAATCATTTTATAATTAGCGATTGAAGACTCAAAGTTTGAACGAAAAGGATTAATATCAACACCACCTCTGCGTGTAAAACGCCCATATACCGTTAGTTTTTGTGGCTGACAGCGCTCAAAAAGATCAAGAAAAATAGTCTCAATTGCCATTTCATGAAAAATACAGTGGCCTCTTAATGAAACAAGATAACGCAATAAACTTTGTGCTTTTATTTTTCTCCCACTATAGCGAATTAAAATACTTGCCCAATCAGGCTGGCCTGTTACGGGGCAAACGGTTCTCAGTAAGTGCGAATGATAAGTCTCAAGCGATACCTCAGAAGACTCTATTTCAAGTAAATCAGGCGTGTAATGATATTGATCAATCTCAACCTCTAAATCATCTAAAGTTATGCCTTCCCATTCAGAACTAGCAGCATGAGAAAACTGCTCGATCGTTTGCAGTTGAACCTCAACTAAAACGCCTAATACAGCATACAGATCAGATTCAATCGTTTTAATCACTGCCTGCCAACTATCAAAACGTTGATAATTCAATGAACCTAAATACAGCTTAAAAGATTTTGACTCTAACAGTAGCTCGCTCATACAAACCAAACAAAACTCTAAAATAGCGACTTCAGGTTTACCTTTATGGTTTAGCCAAGATACTTCATAAGCATTCCAAATATCATAACCACCAAAGGGAAAGCTTTGAAAGTTGAACTCATTTGAACGATGCGACAGCAGCTTTTTTCTTGCCTCATTGCGATTAATCGTACACAACAAATTAGGATTATAATGCTGCTCAAAAGCGCGCTCTTTTCCTAACGGCAAATGGTCAAATATATTTTTATCGTTCATATAAAGCTCTTTCTACTTCTTTAGGATAGGACTTATTCTTTTAAGTAGGACTTACGCAAAATGTTCCAGCAAGACATCACGATGAAGACAGCACAAATCGTACGGCGAAGCGTGACAACGAAGCTGGGCAGTTTTGCGTAAGTCCTTTTAAGTTAAGACCTAATACCTTTCCCTTTATTTAATAAATACAAAGCAAAAGAAATTAAGCCTACATTTAAAACAAGAATGACGCTCAATGAACCCCAAATACTTACCTCAGAATACCCCATCATGCCAGCACGAAAAGCATTAACCATATAAATAATAGGATTCGCCAAAGAAATAGTTTGCCAAACAGGCGGTAATAAATGAATAGAATAAAAAACACCACCAAGATAAGTTAAGGGCGTTAAAATAAAAGTGGGCACAATAGAAACATCATCGAATTTTTTAGCATATAAAGAATTAATAAAACCCGCAACAGCAAAAAGCGTTGCCGTTAAAAACAAGACAAAAAGGGTCAACCACCAATTACTCACCCTAATACTCGTAAAAGCCAATGCAACAAAAAGTACGATTAGCCCCACTAAAATACCTCTTACAACACCGCCTGTAACATAGCCCATCAGTATCACCCAACTACTCACCGGCGCGACAATTAACTCTTCAACAGAACGCTGGAATTTTTGACTGAAAAAAGAAAAGACTACATTAGTATAACTATTTGTAATGACTGACATCATAATTAAACCAGGAATAATAAATTGAATATAATCAATACCATTCATACTCCCAATTCTACCACCCATTAAATGGCCAAAAATAATAAAATACAAAGCCATGTTAATTGCGGATGGCAATAAAGTCTGCATCCAGATACGTAAGAAACGCCGCACTTCTTTAGTAACAATTGTTTGAAGCGCAATAAAAGACAAAACAGTTGTCGAATTAAACATTATTTTTCTCAACCAAACGTAAAAAAAGTTCTTCTAAACGATTACTCTTATTTTTTAAGCTAATCACTTCTATCGCCATTTCTTTAAAACGATCAAATAATTCGTTAAAAGCCTGCCCTTTATTAACGCAAACTTCTAGGGTCTGGGCATTTACCCATCGAGATTCAAATCCGGCAATGGCTGGCAAATGATTATTTTCTTTCACATCAAAGATAAAAGTTTCCACTGATAACTTCCCAAGTAATGATTTCATACTAGAATATTCAATAATCTGACCTTGATTAATAATGGCAATATTTCGACATAAGTTTTCAGCTTCCTCTAAATAATGGGTGGTTAAAATAATAGTCACCCCCTCTTTATTTAAATTTTGCAAAAAGTCCCACATTGAGCGACGTAATTCAACATCCACCCCTGCCGTTGGCTCATCAAGAATAAGTAACTTAGGGCGATGCATCAGCGCACGGGCAATCATTAGCCGTCTTTTCATGCCACCTGATAAGTTACGCGAAGGCTGATGACGTTTTTCCCACAAACCTAACTGTTTAAGATTTTTTTCAGCAATAGGTATTGCCTGGTTTCTAGGAATACCATAGTAGCCAGCTTGATCAATGAGAATATCTTCCACTTTTTCAAACTGACCAAAATTAAATTCTTGCGGTACAATGCCGATTAACCGCTTAGCGGCAACAAAGTCTTCATCAATATCAACACCAAAAATGCGCACTTTCCCTGCTGTTTTATTGATAAGCGAACATAAAATGCCAATGGTGGTCGATTTTCCTGCACCATTTGGACCTAATAAAGCAAAAAAATCACCAGACTCTACCGTAAATGAAATGCCCTTTAGAGCTTCAACAGCTTTATCTTGCCCAGTTTTCATAGGGTATATTTTCGTCAGGCCCTCAACTAATAGCGCAATGTGATTCATCGTGATACCTAAAGGAAAGAATAAATAAGAAGGGAAATAAAAGCAGTGCAACTATACCATTTTGAAATTTATTTTATGTTCAAAAAATAAGAAAATCTTTAATATCAATGCCTAATTTAATTGCATCAACAGCACGAACAATTTCATCCTGAACATTTGGCTTGGAAAGATCAATATCCTCCTTCTTTAAATAACATTTAAACTTTAAGCTAAAAATTATCCTAATCAGCGGCGCCCTCTGATCTTTATCATTTTGCGATAAAACAATGCCCACTCTACCGCTTTTTAACTCAACAAGGCCGCCAATCGGATAAATACCAACACAACGAATAAATTGCACCACTAACTCAGAATCTAAATGATTGCCAGACCACTCTAAAAGTTTTTTGAGCGCTTGATGCGCAGTCATTCCTTTGTGATAACAACGGTCCGCTGTAAGCGCATCATAAATGTCAACAATGGCACACATACGACCATAGGGCGATATCTCATCGCCCTTTAAGCCCATAGGATAACCCGACCCATCCATTTTCTCATGATGTTGAGAGGCAACAATAATCGCTAAAGCAGGCATGCCAGGTGTTTTCTCAAGTATTTTGCGGCTATAAAAAACATGGCTTTTCATAATCTCAAACTCTTCAGGTGTTAATTTTCCTGGTTTTTTTAGCACCTCATCAGGCACCATTACTTTACCTAAATCATGCAGAAGCGCGCCCATCGCTGTTTCTCGCAAGATCTGTTCACCTAAACCCATATGCTTGCCAAAAGAAGTCATTAAGACACTTAAATTAACCGAGTGCTCCATAAGATAAGCATCTTTATTGCGCAGGGAGCCCAAACAAATTAAGGCATCTTTATTCCTTAAAACAGAATCAACCAAAGAGCCTGCCAGTGCATCCATTGCGGCAACATCAACTGTTCTACCAAACTTTATGTCTTGTAGCGCCAAACTTACTAAGTTTCTGGCTTCGTTGTGTACTTTAGTCGCTGCGGCGGCTTCAGCAAAAATCGTAATTTTTGGCATGGGGGCAGGCGGAATTTTTGAGACATTTTCAGCTTTTTTCTGACGCTCTTCTTCAACTTCAATCTCAGCCTGACCTTCGTTACAATCTAAGCCTTTTGATGTATCGATATAAAGCTCTTTGATGCCTAGCTTAATGATATCTTGCACAATTTTCTCATGCGTAATTTTACCTTCTTTGCTGCGAGGACCATGAGGTATCCATCCTGCATTAAGATCAGTAACGTACATGCCAGGCTTTAGTCTTGAAATAGGAATTTTTTTTATCATATTGTCTGAAATTAAGTGACCCCACTAACGCTGATAGATACAACTTCCCTAACTATTCAGGCTAGCAGACTCTTCTACTATGTTCTAATAAAGAAAGTTCTAACAAAAAAAATACAACGTTGTTAATGCAAGCAAAAAATAAATACAGGCCATCAAATTATTTGCTATCACTGACATAAATTACTCCTCAAAAAACCATTAAAGCCATCTGCTTATAAATAAATTAACTATTTTTCTTACCTATGAAAGACAAATTATAAAGTTAAAAATTCCGCTTAAAAAGTAAAAAATACTTAAAAAAAAGCGAAATAATTGGACTATTTCAGAAAAAAAATGCCATCAATGCCAAAATGAAAAAAGCATTATGCTGGATGTTTTTTGTACAAAATAAATACACAGAACTACACTCAAGTCATGTCCTGTTTTTCGTATTTTGTAGTGAAAGTCATCAAGGATAGCAGTCATGTCGTCATCAAATAATAATAAGTTTTCGCCTTCATTTAACCAAAAAAAGTTTTTCTATTTTAATGACCAAGGAGAAAATATTGGCAACAGTGAGGGAGAAAATCCCGATCCTTGCCTGTATCAAACGGCATACTATGTTTTAATTAATGAAGAAATCATGATAAAAAATAATGACTCTATTGCCATCATAGAGGGCGATATTGCCGCTTATTCCAAAGAGCTTATTAATACACCTATTATGCACATGGATAAAATCCTTTCATTAAATAAAATTATTGGTGCATTAAAGGGTTGCTTGGATAATAAAAAAGCACCTACTTTAAAATCAGCTTAACACCCCTTCTTTTGTTGCTTTATTTTTTCTACAATGCCGCTTTGTATCTGGAGAAAAGCGTACGCAAAATTGTAGGTAAAAACAGCGGTAAGCAACGTAAGCAACAAAGAGGCAATAATGTCAGATTTATCCTGCGCGTTAAAAGAGACGCTGGTATCAGTTATTAAGCAATGCTATCAAAACAACTGGTCACCTGCGACAAGCGGAAACTACTCTTGCAAAGCATCTTTTAATAACAAAGAAGATCAGATTTATTTAACCCCGTCAGGTTTTCATAAAGGTCTGCTCATGCCTTGCGACCTAATTACTTTGAACCTTCAAGGCGAAATTTTACATTTACCCCAACACGAACAGAAAAGATATAAAACCTCTGCTGAAACACAGTTACATCTGCAAATTTACAATGCTTATCCTGAGAGCTGCTGTGTGTTACATATTCACAGCCCCTATGCCACACTAATGAGCCTGCTTGCTTCAGAGAATTATGTTGCATTACAGGGCTTGGAATTACAAAAAATTTTCCCTCAAATTACAACGCATGAATCAAGCTTAGAGATCGTTGTTGTTCCTAATCATCAGAATATGGAATATTTAACGCAGCAACTGGTACCTTATCTATTACATATGAAACAGATCCCAGCTTATCTCATTAAAGGCCATGGCCTATATACTTGGGCAAATAGCATTGAGCAAACTTTTTATCAGTTAGAAGCTCTGGAAGCAATGTTCCAGCTAGAATATTTGCAACAACTAACACACCGCCACAAATAGAGTTCAAGGACAAAACAACACATGACAGTATTACGTATTTTTAAAGAAAATGAGCCAGAAAACGTTATTTTAACCACTACCCACGCAAATGAAATTAGCGAAATACTAAGTGAATACCAAGTTACTTTTGAACAATGGCCAATTTACGATATTGACCTTCAGTCTATTGCAATTGAAAATCGTCAAACTGAAATTTTAAAGTGTTATGAAAAAGAAGTTGCCCAGAGCATAGAAACAGGCGGCTATCTTGCAATGGATGTCGTCAGTTTATCGTCAGATAACGCTAATAAAGAAGCATTAAGACAAAAGTTTCTTGATGAGCATACTCACGCTGAAGATGAAGTGCGCTTTTTTGTAAAAGGCAGCGGCTTGTTTGTTTTTCATTTTGCAGACGATATATTCATGCTACAAACTGTAGCGGGCGATTTTATAAGTGTGCCGGAAAAAGCAAAACACTGGTTTGATATGGGTACTCTCCCAGAATTTACCTGCATTCGTTTTTTTAATAATCCCGCAGGATGGGTTGCCGAATATACAGGCTCTACTATTTCTCGCTCTTTCCCAGATTACGATCAACTCAATTTACGCTAATTAAAGCTGCAAACTAACATGATTAAAGCGATTTTAACTGATATTGAAGGTACAACAACGTCCATTCGTTTTGTTACAGACATTTTATTTCCTTTTTCAAGAACGGCATTGCCTACTTTTATCCATCAAAATATTAACGACCCTTTTTTAGCAATTATTCTTGATGAAGTACGTACAGCAGAAAACAATCCCAACCTTTCTATTCAAGAGATCACGCCCTTATTATTGTCCTGGATTGATCAAGACAAAAAAATTACACCACTAAAAACACTACAAGGAAAAATTTGGCAAACAGGTTATGAATCTCATGCAATAAAAGGACATTTATACCAAGATGCTTATCAACACCTCACAAAGTGGCATCAAAATAAAATTCCCTTATATGTCTACTCTTCAGGTTCAGTTGACGCACAAAAATTGCTTTTTAAATATAGTGAATACGGCGACTTAACCCCGTTATTTAGTGGTTTTTTTGATACAAAAATAGGTCATAAAAGGGAAGCTTTGTCTTACCAGGCAATATCAGAACATCTCCATATCGCGCCTCACTCAATGCTCTTCTTATCAGATATTGTAGAAGAGCTTGATGCTGCAAAAGCAGCAGGGTTTTTAACCTATCTTGTGCAGCGCACAGAGGAAGCGCAGAAAAAAACACCCTGCCTGAACCACCCAATAGCAGCTCATTTTGGCGAGATACAGCTTAATTAGGACTTACGCAAATTGCCCAGCTTTGTTGTCCTGCCTCGCCGTACAGCGTGTACTGTCTTCGTCAGGACGCCTTGTTGGAACAATTTTGCGTAAGTCCTATTAATACTTAGAACGCTCCCACCACCACTTTAAGAATGGTCACGTCGTGAGCGTGAGGCAAACATTTCCGGATTTGGCGTTTGCGGCACACTCACTGCGGTCTGCCTAGATGAGGCATAATATTGGGGTGCTGGTGTTTGTGGATAATCGGAAGAGGTGTCAGAACCAGCCTCACTTACGTTAGAGCTCAAGGAACGAGCGATGTCCAATGGCTCAGCATTATTTAAATTTACAGCCGTACCTCGGTTAGAATTTAAAAAATCACCTATCAGACCTGCGATAAAGTCTATTGGTCGGCGAGCTTCAGTGCCTACAATATTCAAAAGATGGTTATGGTTATTTTGTGGGGGAAGGCCAGATTCATGAGCATCAGGCAGTGAAGATGAACTTAAATGAGAAGCGTTATTATTAACATTCATAATATTAATGATCCTTGAGAATAGCCATATATTAACAATAGAAGTATAGTTGCTTATGATGTGTTTATTTTTAGAGTAAAGTAAATTAATACGCTCATACCGCGTATCACTGTACACTTTTCGAACAATCCTTCTTCAAGAGAAAATTTTTCTTGAAAAAACAGGCTGTCAGCGCGCTAATCAGCGTAATTTTGAGCCACCTTCTTCACCAGCACCTAAAACAGTTGCTATCGCATCTGTAAATTTTTCTAAGCGATGATTAGCCGTTAAAAGCTCAGGCATACCTATCATTAACTCAATATGATCAGGCATTTGCATGACACCAATAAAACAAGACAAAATACGATAAGGACCAGGAATACCAAAAAGGCTATGGCACTCAAAACCACCGCCTGAAAGCATTTTTAAATCGATTTCCTTAGAAAGAACACTAATTGTCCCTGTTCGATAATATTTACCAGAAAGATGTGTTTTCAGCATGGTAGGTTCTTTAATTGCCAACCAATTTTCAGGAATAAAGCCGGCAATGAAACATAACCATTTAGGAATACGTTGCAACGGCAAACGAGCCCGAAATGCAGCCATTATGCTCAATTTAAGATCATGCAATGAAGCACTAACAGGAACATCAATATCAAAAGCATTCGTTAAATTACAAGTTGATACTGTGTCTTTAGGTAAATATTTTCTTAAATCAAACGTAACACGAAAACGTAAATTAGCTTCGGCCATACCCAATAGAGGGTTTGCTTTTTGTATTGCGTTTAATACTAAAATTAATAACTGATCAAATTTCCCATCCACTTTCTTTCGCACCCATCGCCATTTCAAACTTGAACCTATCGCACTACTGCCTGCCACAGAACCAGCATTTTTACGATAAAATGGCATGCTCACTTTATGCTGAAAAAGGACATCTTCATCTTTAATAAGACTATTCTCAGCAAGCAAAGATTGATTATTTAGAGCAGCAAAAAAGTTTCTCATAATAATCATCAAACCGCCCACATCTGAAAGAGCATGATGAATACGAAAAATAATAAATCTTGCATTAGGCTGATCATGCGTTCCTTGGATTAAAAGAATCTGAAAGCCTTGCGCTTTAGACACATCCATTGGTACTTCTAAAAAATCAGCATTATCGCCATTCATTGCATTCCACTGAACTAAACCATGTTCTTGAATGACATGATCATAATCAGGCCGCACAGAGAAAAGCGCAGAAAATTTAAGCCGCCCTACTCTTTGAACAGAAATAATAGGATTGACTTTAAGCACCTGATCAAACGCAGTAATCCAGGCCGTACGTGATAAATTACCCACCCCCTCACAAATCATTTGCACTGCAAAAGGATAATTATTAGTTGGCTCATTAACAATATAAGTTCTCTCAATTAATGAAAGTTTGCGATAAAAAATCACAATTACCACCTTTTAGCTTTTATTCAGTATCCATTCAGCTTCATTGCACACAATATAAAAGTAGATGCACTTAATTCATAAGCCCACTTGGAGTATCGTATGTCGCACCTTGGTTTTCTGCGAAAAATTAGAAGTACGCTTATTGTACTTTTCATTAGTTTTTTTTCAATTTTAGTACAAGGATGCTATGAAGAACCACAGGTAACCGCGACGGTTATTGCCACGGTACCCTCAACAAGCGCAGCCACTTTCTCACAGGATCGTTATTATTATCACCCCGTTTATAGCACACCTGCTCAATGTAACTGGGCAATTCAACATGGGCTTAATTGCGATCAGTGGGTTACATTCTATCGTAACGGTGTGGTAGATATCGTTGTTAGCGATATTATTCACCAAGGTTACTATACGGTAAGAGGCTCCATCGCTTATATTACCCTTCCCTATAATTCGGAGCTGCCCACTAATCTTGCATTTGAAATATCTTATGATGGAACCTATATTACTGACAACTATTATAACGTTACATGGTACATCGACTAGGGCCTGTTGAACTTTCAAGATAAGTAATTGATTTAAAAAGACAAGCTCGTATCATTGGTTTCGCCAAAAACCACAAAGACACGAGCCTGCCATGCCCCGAACAATACTCACGGATGAATTTTGGTCGAAGTTATTGCCAATTC
>CAMAPQ010000011.1 GCA_945860125.1 Klebsiella pneumoniae | reverse complement strand
ACCACAAAGACAGCGCTCTGGCAGTTTTTCAACTTGAATACGATCTACTTGCTCAGCAGGTAATAAATCGCGATGGTGCCCTTTATGCCCCGGTTTTCCGCCCGCAGGTTTAGCGGGGGGCTTTGATTGATCGTTTTTTTTATTTTTTTTCCAGTCCCGCGATGTCGGCAACGATGAGTTAGATGAGCTTACTTTTAACTGTTCTTTCAGTTTCTCATTTTCAATTTTGAGCGCTGTATTCTCTAGTTTTAGAGCAGCATTTTCCTCTTTTAAAAGGGAGTCGACTTTTTTTTCTAAAAGCCTAATTTTTTCAGCCTTTTCCATGGTAACGATCCTGGTTACTTAGCAACAAGGCATAGCGTCATACAAGTTTGAAAAAATAGCAAGAAAAAATCACGCTTGGCAATGTAGTTTCAAGGGGTGATCACTTACAAAAAAAGGGCATTTTAAAATGCCCTTTTTAATTTTATTTAACGCTAGCAGCTTATTCTTTTGCTTCCGTTATAACGCTAACGTTAGTTGCTTCTGCCGTTAATACTTCCGTATGTGCATTATTGTGAGAGAGGCTGCTTTCTTCCTCTGCTGGTTTTTCTGCTATTTTCTTTTCGATTATGCTCTTCTCTTCTATAGTGGGCTTCTCTATGGGAGTTTTTTCTACAGAGGCTTTCTCTACAGAGGCTTTCTCGAGTTTATCTACAGCTATCTTTTCCAGCACAGGTTTTTCAGCAATCGTTTTTTCAACGATCACTTTTTCTGTGTGTAGATTCAAGTTTTGCTTTTGCTTCTTTTTTAGCTCGCGTGGATCATTTGCCGCTCTACCTTTTTTCTCGCGTGGCTCACGCTTAATCATCGGTGCAGGAGGTAAGATCTCTAGGCTTGATATTAACGGCTTTATCGTTGTTTCTGATTTAGTCGCCTCTACTTTTGCAATTGCCGGCTCATTTATATTTTGCGCTTCCTGAGTTTTAATTTGTCTATCAGTTGGTGCGCGCTCTATTGGTTGCTCATCTCTTGGCTGACGGTCTCTCGGCTGCCTATCTCTCGGCTGCCTATCTCTCGGCTGCCTATCTCTCGGTTGACGATCGCGCGGTTGTTTTTCTTGAGCAGCTTCGCTTGCTTCTTGGCTTGGCTCTGGCGCATTTTCTAGATCTTTCGAGCGCTCAGTTAAATCACTGTGTGTAACAGTTTTTGTGGCAATAGGCTCTTTTCTGTTTTCATTTTGTGCGCTTGTAGTGGGCGGGGTTAAATGCTCATTATTTGCAAATCTATCGCGTTTTTCATACTCTGTTGCACTTGTTTTTTCAGGCGTATTTGCTTTTTCTGACAATAAAGCTGTGCTTGTTTGAGAAGAGGCAGCTTCATCTGCACCACTATTGTTCTCATAGTTTTGAGTTTGATGGCGAGGATGTCGATCACGCCTTTTATTGTTGGGTTTTTCATCTGATCGCCATTCACGGGAACCTTCACTGACATCGTCAGGATGTGGATAATAATCATCTGCTTGTGCTGTATTAGCAACGCTTTCGTTAGATAGGGGCTCGCTTATTTGTAGAGGAGGCATATCCGTAGCTTGGGTTATGTTATCAATTAATGGCTTATCTTTATCTGATCGATCAAATCGCTCATCACGTCTACCACCACGTCTTCTTCTATTGTTTCTATCATTGCCAAACCGATCGCGCCCTTGGTTTTCATCTGGGTTTTTTGCAAAGTCTTTTTCTTCGGTTTGGTTATTTGTTAATTGATACGGTTTGTTCTCTTGAAAGCGAGGTCTTTTATTATCATGTTGAGGCTCTCTATTGTTATCTCGAAACGTATTGTCTCGAGGCGTATTGTCTCGAGTGCTGTCACGGTTATTATCCCTATTATTATCTCGATTAGCCTGATCTTTGTATGGCAGCCTTTGTTGCCCTTGTCTATGATGACCACCACCTTGATGGCTAGAGCGATACTCCTGTTTGACGCCGCTGTTATTTATGCCGCTACTATTTTTGCCGTTGTTTTCTTCTGTTTCTTCCTGTTGTCTTTCTTTTCGTTGCGCGATGTTATGCGTTACATCACTTTTGAACAGTGAGCCAAACCAGGTGCTAAAGCGTTGTAGTGTTGTTCCCGTCTCTATTTGCGATTTTTGTGGTGGGGGGGTAGTGTGCTGAAGCATTTTTACAGCCGCTTCTTGCGGTTGAAAAGCTTCTTGAGCAAATAATATTTCAGCTTTTACCTTATTTTCCATGCTGCGGACAAGATCATAACTAATTGTGTTGCCACGATCTGTTATACGTAAACGATTAATTTCAAAGTGAGGAGATTCCAAGTTGAGATTAGGTATTAATAGTATGCGTACTTTGTGCTGTATTTCTATTTCATTAATTCGAGCCCGTTTTTCATTTAAAAGATAAGTAGCGACATCGATAGGAAGTTGAGCGTGTATTTCCCCTGTTGTTTCTTTCATCGCTTCTTCTTCAAGAATGCGCAAAATAGAAAGAGAGAAGGAGTGTAAATCACGAATCATACCCGTACCGCTACAGCGTGGACACACTTTCCCGCTGGTTTCTCCCAAAGAAGGGCGCAGTCTTTGTCTTGAAAGCTCCATTAAGCCAAAACGAGATATACGGCCTAGCTGAATGCGTGCACGATCAAGCTCAAGCGCATCTTTCATTTTATTTTCGACATCACGCTGATTTCTCGTTGGCATCATATCGATAAAATCAACAACAATTAAACCGCCAATGTCTCTTAGTCGCAGCTGTCTTGCAATTTCATCTACCGCTTCCATATTAGTTAGTAAGGCGGTTTCTTCAATATCTGCGCCTTTAGTCGAGCGTGAAGAGTTAATATCAATTGAAATCAAGGCTTCTGTGACATCAATGACAATTGAGCCGCCAGAGGGAAGTTTAACTTCGCGCTGGAACGCAGTTTCAATTTGGTTTTCAATCTGAAAGGATGTAAAAAGTGGTTTTTTATCAGAATACAGTTTGAGTCTGCTCTCATACTGCGGCATAACTAAGCGTATAAAGTGCAATGCTTCTTCATAGGTTGTCGCTGTATCTAGTAGAACTTCTTCGATATCCTGACGCAAACAATCGCGAATAGCGCGAATCACAACGTTACTTTCTTGATAGATTAGGAAAGGTGCAGAACGGTCATCTGTTGATGTTTTAATGGCTGTCCACAGCTGCATCAGATATTCCATATCCCACTGTAACTCTTCATGAGATCTACCGACGCCAGCGGTGCGAATAATAACGCCCATTTCTTCAGGGATATTCAGCTTCGCCATAACTTCTCTGAGTTCTGAGCGCTCATCACCTTCTATTCTTCGAGAAATGCCACCTGCCCTAGGGTTGTTAGGCATAAGCACTAAGTAACGCCCAGCGAGACTAATAAAAGAGGTTAGTGCGGCACCTTTATTACCTCTTTCTTCTTTGTCAACTTGGACAATAATTTCTTGCCCTTCTTTGATCACTTCTCTAATGCTTAATCGACCGTTTGCATCGCGTGGATCACGATAAAAATACTCGCGGGCAATTTCCTTAAGCGGTAAAAACCCGTGTTTTTCAGATCCATAATCAATAAACGCTGCTTCAAGGCTGGGCTCAACGCGTGATACGCGGCCTTTGTATATGTTTGATTTTTTTTGTTCTCTTGATTGATGCTCAATATCTAGATCATATAAATGAAATCCATCAACAAGTGCAACACGAACTTCTTCAGGATGTGTGGCATTAATAAGCATTCTCTTCATAACTTGCAATTACTCTTTTTAAGTTGAGCAAATCAAACGAAGAACGGGGGAAAAGAAGAATAATATCTGAAAGCAAGAAGAAAAATAGGAGAGGCATATCCACAAGTTGCTTTTGCCTATTTCCATCTGAGGCAAAAACGAAGCAGAGCTTCTTTACCCTTCGTACTTGAAACCACGGCATTGTTGGCAGCTCTCACTCACCCCAATCCCATAGTTTATCTATGCTCATGGGGTTCCTTCCCTTGCCGCCTCACCGTGATTCCAATTACTTTGAGTATATATCATGATTAAAAAAACTAGTCATGATTAAAAAAACTGGTCATGCTCAAAAAGCAACTGGCTGGTTTCGCGTTACTTTGCCTATCTTTTTCACCTATTTCTCATTCATTTTTTGCTTTGGTTAAGTCTCTCAGTCAAAACTTTTTTTGAGCTGAAAAACTTTACCGGATTCAAAAGCAATTTTCCGCGTTTTACCTGAGGCCTGATGTACCCTTGTGATTCACTTGATGATTTTAGTGATTCACTTGATCATTTAATAGGCCGTTATTTTTTCAGATTCAGCGGAACAAGAAGAAGCTTTTATACTTCTGCTTTTTTCAAATTTATATTCCTTAAGCCCACATTTTCCGCTTTAATTTGCGATTTTACACAAAAACACGCTCGTTTATACGCGCGCACACTATAATGGCGCAATGACTGATAATTGGTTGTCCTGCGCGCTCTAAAAAAACAGGTTGTCATCCGATCGCAGAAAAATAATACCATTAAAGTAATTAGTTCTTTTCTGCCATACGCTCTAAGTTGTTTAGATGCTGGAAATATAGCAGTAAACTGTTTTTTCATCAAATTAGTTGTTAAACTCTCGCCCTATTTTTTGATAATACTTATTGCCTGTTTTTAAGGAGTGATATGGTAGAGCGCATCGATACATCCCAAGTCACTTTTTATGATGTACACGAAGAAGCGGGTCAGCGGCTGGATAATTTTCTAATAGCACGTTTGAAAGGCGTGCCAAAGAGTAAAATCTATAATCTGATTCGTAAAGGTGAGGTAAGAGTTAATAAGAAAAGGGCAGATAATACTCAGCGCCTCATTGAAGGCGATATCGTTCGTATTCCCCCTATTCGGCAAGCGCTGTTACCTGAGGCGTTACCTGCTGATAAACTTGAGCAATTTCGTTGGCTAGAAGATCAGATTATTTCTGAATCAAAAGATTTTATTGCTTTAAATAAGCCGTATGGCTTGGCGTGTCATGGTGGCAGCGGTGTACAGTTAGGCTTAATCGAAGCATTACGTTCATTAAGACCGTTAGAAAAAGATCTTGAGCTAGTGCATCGTCTTGATCGTGATACATCCGGATGTTTAATGATCGCAAAAAAAAGAAGTTTCCTCAAAGGCATGCAAAGTTTATTTATGGCAGGTGCGTGTCACAAGCAATATTGTTTAGTGGCAGCAGGAAAATGGCCTGAAGGGAAGAAGTTAATCACAGCGCCTCTTCAGAAAATCACCCTTAAAAGTGGCGAAAGAGTGGTGCGTGTTAGTCGTGAAGGCAAGCCTTCTGAAACTCGTTTTCAATTGATTAAATCAACGCCTTCTCATTCTCTTGTAAAAGCCTATCCTGTTAGTGGGCGCACCCATCAGATTAGAGTACATGCTGCTTTTGCTGGCTGTCCTATTCTGGGTGATCAAAAGTATGGTGATAAATCGGCTAATCAGTATTTTGAATCGCAGGGTTTTGTCCGCATGTATTTACATGCTGAAGCTTTTTCTTTTGAGCTCAATGGAACGGCCTATTCTTTTCATGCGCCTTTTGACCCTGCCTTTCAACTGATCGTAAATACTTTTTCTTAAGCACTTTGATTATGAATCTTAATCCTTATCGTTTATTTATTTTTGATTGGGATGGCACCCTTATTAACTCCCATCAAAAAATTATGGATAGTTTAGAAGCGGCTTTTCATTGTTATGCAATAAAACCGCCTGTTCGTGATCTGCTAGGTAGCATTATTGGTTTAGGGATTGAGTTTGCAATGAGGCGACTTTACCCTGAGGGTGATAGTGAAATAATTGATCGTCTTTCTAAAGCTTATCGAGAGGCTTATGTTGTGCGCGATGCCACTCCCTGCGTTCTGTTTGAGGGGGTGGAAGAAACGCTTGTGTCATTGAAGGAAAAGGGTTGTCTGTTGGCAATTGCCACAGGAAAGAGCCGCGTTGGTTTAGATCGCGCTTTGAACCGTACTTCTTTGCGATCTTTATTTTCACTTAGCCGCTGTGCAGATGAAACTTTATCTAAGCCCCATCCGCTTATGATTCACGAAACTATTCAGGCATTAAAATGTTCTAAGGCAGAATGCGTTATGGTGGGTGATAGCGTATTTGATTTAGAAATGGCTAGAAACGCAGGGATTGATGCTATTGCGGTAACAACAGGTGAGTATAAAAAAGAGCAGCTTTCTATTTATGCGCCTACACTTTTACTTGATAAATTGAGCGATCTTGCCTGTTTTATCTAATCTTTAATTAGGGCTTACGCAAAATTGTTCCAGCAAGACGTCACGATGAAGACAGTACAAATCGTACGGCGAAGCGTGACAACGAAGCTGGGCAGTTTTGCGTAAGTCCTATTTATGATAGAAATGGAATAAATTATTGTTTTAACTTGGGTGAGTAAGCATTGTTATGAAAGATGAAGGGAATAATAGTCAAGGCGGCGACCCCAAAAATAGCCAGAATGGGGGGCAGGGCGGTGGAAATTATCGGTCATCAGGTGGCAGCGGTAGTGGTGGTTATCGTGGGAATAATAACCGTCACTATAATCAGTATCGTGGTGGGCCTCGTCAGGACTTATCAAAAGAATGGAAGCTGATTCAGGATTTATTGAGCCAGTCGCATCTTGAACAGAAAAAAACGAGACGCTGGGGTGTTTTTTTTAAGAGTCTTGGTTTTATTTACTTCTTTTTAGTTTTATGGCTTTTTGCCTCTCCTTTAAGCAGTGGCGCCTCGAAGAGTGAGCTGCATACAGCGCTGATTGATGTTAATGGCGTAATAATGGCCAATGAGGGGGCGAATGCCGATGCTATTTTGAGTGCTGTAAAAAGTGCTTTTCTTGAGAAGAATGCAAAAGGCATTATCTTAAGAGTTAATAGTCCAGGGGGTAGCCCAGTTGAGTCGGGCATTATTTATGATGAAATAAAGCGTTATCGTTCTTTATATCCGAATAAAAAAGTGTACGCCGTTATTACAGAAACGGGTGCTTCAGGCGCCTACTATATTGCAATTGCAACAGATGGCATCTATGCGAACCCTGCAAGTATTGTTGGTTCAATTGGTGTTGTTGCGCCAGGATTTGGTTTTAGCGGCTTAATTGATAAGTTGGGTGTTGAGCGTAGGGTGTTTTCTTCTGGTGAAAATAAAGCAATGCTTGATCCTTTTTCTCCATTAAAAAATGAGGAGGCAAAGTATTTTGAGGGGCTTTTAACGGTTGTTCATCGTCAATTTATCGATCGTGTTAAAGAAAGTCGAGGAGAAAGGCTAAAAAGCCAAGATGTTTTTTCTGGTCTTTTTTGGACGGGTGAACAAGCGCTTCAGCTTGGTATTATTGATGGCTTAGGCAGCCCAAACTATGTGGCCCGCGAAATTATAGGTGCTGAAAAGATAATTGATTACTCCGAAAGCGATGATCCTTTGGCACTTTTTACGAGAAAAATGGGTGTTCAGCTAATGCACGGCATGCTTTCAATGTTAAAAACATTTTCCTTTAGTGGGTAGTATTTTTTTCAAGTGGAACGGTTATGCCTTCTTTTGTAAGCATATTAATAAGTTGGATGAGGGGAAGGCCAATTAAGCTATTTGGATCATTCCCTTCTAGTTTTTCAAATAGGCAAATACCTAATCCCTCTGATTTAAAGCTACCGGCGCATTGATAAGGCTGTTCAATGTGCAGATAGTTTTCAATTTTTTGGTGGCTGAGCAGTCTAAAAAACACTGAAAATGGTTCAGAAATTGTTTGATGTTGCTTGGTTTCGGTATTAAGCAAGCAAAGACCCGTATAAAAAATAACTTTTTGCCCGCTAAAAAGAGAGAGTTGTTTCACAGCTTCTTCATGTGTTAGTGGTTTTCCTATTACCTGCTCATTAAATGTAGCGACTTGATCTGAACCAATAATTAGCGCTTTTTCGACTGTTTTTGCTATTTCTTGTGCTTTTGATAAGGCTAGTCTTTTAACTAAATCCCAAGGCTTTTCGTTCTCTTGTCTGCTTTCATCTATATTAGGATTCATGCATTCAAAGGGAAGTTGTAGTTTTTCAAGCAGGGATTTTCTGAAGGGCGAGCTAGAGCCTAGTATTAATTTGTGCATTATATTCTTTTCCTTGAATTTTCTTTCATCCTTAGGTTGGGCTTGTTTGTTTATTAAGAAATAGGTTGGGTATGATAATATACGATGCTTTTTCTAAAAAGCCTTTTTTGGAGTGATTAACGATGCTTATAAAAAAACCTCTCCCTGTACATTCTATAAAAACATTAGCTAAAAATAGTGCTCGTTTACAGGTTGAGCTACCGTTGTCTGAATTTGCCCGTGTAACGGAAACACTTCATTCTTTTCTAGTTGATGAGGTAAGCCAAGAAAATATCCTTTTACGTGAAAGAATTAGTAGGGAAGCTAATATTGTTCATGTTGCGATTGACGTGCGTTTTGGTCAAGCTCGCTGTGGTACGCCTATATTAAGGGGGCATGTTAAGTTTGAGGCACCTTTTCCTTGTCCTGATTGTCATGCGCTTTATAATGCCTTTTTTGATTTGGAAATATGTTTGCTCATTGCTGCATCATCTGATGAAGAGGTGCGATTAAATGCTGAAAAAAAGCATTATGTTTTGGTTGGGCAAGAAGAGGCGCCCGTAAAAGGTCAGGCTGTTTACGATCGTTTTGAAGTAATAGAAGTATTTGATGTTGTTTGTTGCGCTATAGAAAATGTAACGCTTGTTGATTTATTAGAAGATGATCTTATTCTTGCGCTGCCTATTATTCCTAAGCATAAAAAAGAGTTGTGCGCCTATTGGGCGGGCAAGCTTCATTTATTGAAGGGTGATGATGCTTTAGAGCTATTACCTGATAAGGGGGAATTTGAGGAATTAAAGCCTAATCCCTTTAAAATTCTTGGGAAATTATTGCAGAAGTAGTATTTTTGTTTGATAATTCGCGCCTTGGTATTTTAGTTAGAAAAGGAGAAAGTTAGTGGCAGTTCAGAAGAGTCGTAAATCACGTGCAAGAAGAGGAATGAGACGTTCACATGATGCGTTAGTAGCCCCTACTCTTTCAAGAGATGTTGAAACAGGCGAAGTTCATTTACGTCATCATATAACCCCTAATGGTTTTTATCGTGGTAAGAGAGTGATTCCTGAGAAACAGGTTATTGATGTAGCTGATGGTGGTTCATCATCTCAAGAAGCTTAAAAGTCGCGTTCGGAAGTGGCTCAACTCGCTTTGATTTGTCCCGTTGAGCCTGCCATTTTTTTATCTATCTAGTGTGTTTTTTGTTTTTCCCGCCTGCCTTTTTCGTATTCATCTTTGATTAGTTCTTTCAATATTTAAATCTTGCTGATTGTTTGTTTCGTTATCTACGTTATTGCCAATATATACCCAAAGTAATTGGAATCACGGTGAGGCGGCAAGCGAGAGAACCCCATGAGCATAGATAAACTATGTGATTTGGGTGAGTGAGCGCCGCCAACAATGCCGTTTTTTCAAGTGCGAAGGGTATAGATCTGAATTTTTTGTCAGCCAAGAGTGGTAACGTTTACCCCTATTTTTTTGGGGTTTTTGTGGGGGTTAGAATGAGCTACGGTATTGTTTTCCCAGGTCAAGGCTCTCAATCTATCGGCATGCTACATACCTTAGCTAATGAGTTTTCTATAGTAGAAGAAACTTTTGGTGAAGCTAGTGAAATATTAGGTTTCGATTTATGGAAGCTGGTTCAAGAGGGTACTGAAAGTGAGATAAATCAAACTTGCTTGACTCAGCCTTTGATATTAACGGCTGGCGTTGCTGTTTGGCGGGCTTGGTCTCATTATTGGTTAGGGGTTGGCCTAGCTGATTTTTACCCGTTATGCATGGCTGGGCATAGCCTTGGTGAGTATACTGCTTTAGTCTGTGGCGGTGCTTTATCTTTCAAAGATGCTGTGAGAATTGTTACCCTTCGTGCTCAGTATATGGCTGCAGCTTTACCAGAAAATACTGGTGCGATGTCTGCCATTATTGGTTTAAACGCCGAAACTTTGTTTTCTATTTGTGAGGAAGTTTCTACTCACGCTGCGCAAGTTTATGTTTGCAATATTAACTCTTCTGAGCAGATTGTTATTGGTGGCCATTGTTCTGCCGTTGACAAAGCAAATGTTACAGCAAAAAAATTAGGCGCAAAAAAAATTGTGCCCGTTAATATGAGCGTGCCCTCTCATTGCATTTTAATAAAAAAAGCAGCGGATAAACTAAAAATAGTTTTGAGTGAAGTTATTTTTAATACGCCTATTATGCCGATTATTCAAAACTATAATGTGGATCCTTTTATTAATTTAGAGGATCAGCTTGGTTATGGGGTAGCCCTTGCTCAGAATGCTCGTATCGCAGAGAATCTCTACTACCAAGTATTTCATCCTGTTAATTGGGTTCAAGTTATTTTTAAAATGATGAGTCAAGGGTGTAAAGTTATTGTTGAGTTGGGCCCTAAAAAAGTTTTAACAACAATGAACAAGAGGATTTCATCTGATATTAAATTTGCATCGATTGAAACTATGCAAGATATTGAGCATGCTATGTCTCTAATTAGGATTAGCATCAATAGCAACGAGCGTGGGGCAGTGGTTTGTTAAAAGAATTACCAGCTGAGTTAAGTACACTTTATTCGTTAGAGGGTAAAGTCGCGCTTGTAACGGGTGCAAGTCGCGGGATAGGTTACGCGATATGCCGTGTGTTGGCTTTGCATGGTGCAATAGTAATTGGGACGGCAAGAAGTGATGCGGGCGTACAGAAAATTCGGGCATTATTGGAAGAGCTTAATAATCAAGGTACAGGTGTGCTGCTTGATGTTACAAGCAATGACTCTATTTCTCGTGTATTTTCTACAATTGAAGAAAAATTTGGCGCGCCTTTAATTTTGATTAATAATGCCGGTATTGCTAAAGACCAGCTTTGTTTGCGCATGAAAGAAGATGATTGGCGTGCAGTGCTAGAGACGAATTTGACAGGCGTTTTTAACATAACAAAATATGCGCTTAAAGGAATGATTAAGGCGCGCTGGGGAAGAGTAATTAGTATTGGCTCTGTTTCAGCTGCTTTAGGTAATCCTGGCCAAGTTAATTATAGTGCTTCAAAAGCAGGTTTAGAAGGTTTCAGTCGCGCACTTGCTCGTGAAGTTGCCTCCCGAGGTGTAACCGTTAACGTTATTGCACCTGGTTTTATTGAAACAGACCTTACGCGTGATCTTTTTAAGGAAAAAGAAGAGGTATTATTATCCTCTATTCCTTTAAGACGTATGGGGTATGATTGGGAAGTTGCGTTGCTAGTTCACTTTATTGCAAGCTCTGCTGGTGGGTATATTACGGGCGCCACACTGCCGATTAATGGAGGGCTTTTGATGGGATGACGCTTGAGTTTTAGTCCTAAGAAATGAGATTGAGTCGGTGTTTTTGAGATTTAATAGATTTTAATTAATATAGGAGAAGGGAAATCAATGAGTAGCATTGAAGAACGCGTTAAGAAAATTGTTGCTGAACAGTTAGGTGTCAAATTAGAAGAAGTGAGAAATGATGCTTCATTTGTTGATGATTTAGGCGCTGACTCATTAGATACGGTTGAATTAGTGATGGCGCTTGAAGAAGAGTTTGAAACTGAGATTCCTGATGAAGAAGCTGAAAAAATTACACGCGTACAGGAAGCGGTTGACTATATTAATTCCCATCAGGTTGCGAAAACCTAGCTTTTTATAAAGACGTTTTTTTAGTTATTGGTGATCAAGGGGCGTTAACATGTTACAGCGAGTAGTCGTAACGGGTGTGGGCTGTTTAACCCCTCTTGGACATTCTGTCGATGAGACTTGGTCTGGATTACTGGCGGGTCGTAGCGGGATAAAACCTTTGTCTTTGCCTCGATCTGCATCCTCTGTTGCGTCTTCTTCAGTCGCTGCGCCTGATATGTTATCTGTTCAAATTGCAGGACAGGTGCAAGGTTTCGATGCTTCTCACTGGATGGATGTAAAAGAAATTCGTCACTCTGATCCCTTTATTCATCTTGGTGTTGCTGCTTCTCATGAAGCGCTTAGAAGTGCTGGGTTACTGGTGGATCAATCGCGTGATTCTTATAAAAATTTTGTCATTCAGCATATTAGTGATTTTTCACGTGTTGGTGTTTTCATTGGTTCAGGTATTGGTGGTTTAACTTTTATAGAAAGCCAGATGGATATTCTGCGTGAGCGCGGTCCACAAAAAATTTCGCCTTTTTTTATTCCTGGTTCAATTAGTAATATGGGCGCTGGTTATGTGTCGATGCGCTATGGTTTTCGCGGCCCTAGTTTTGGCGTCACCAGTGCTTGTGCAACCGGTAGTCATAATATTGGTTTAGCTTATCGTTCTATTGCTATGGGCGAGACAGATGTGATGCTTGCTGGCGGCCTTGAAATGGCTTCTTGCTTCTTAGGGATGGCAGGGTTTTGCTCTTTACGTGCTTTATCTAGCGGTAATGCAAATCCTGAAAAAGCAAGCAGGCCTTGGGATAAAGATCGGGACGGCTTTGTTTTATCTGATGGGGCGGGCGTTTTGGTGCTTGAATCGCTAGATCATGCAACGAGAAGAAAGGCACCCATACTTGCTGAAATAATCGGGTTTGGTATGAGTAGTGATGCTTGTCATTTAACTGCGCCTGCGGCTCAAGGAGAGGGTGCTGCGCTTGCAATGATGAATGCACTGTCTTCTGCTAAATTGAAGCCTCAGGATGTCGGTTATATCAATGCCCATGGCACCTCAACAATATTGGGTGACTTAGCAGAAACCCGAGCCATTAAATCTGTGTTTGGTAAGCATGCTTACCATATTCCTATTAGTTCAACAAAATCAATGACAGGGCATATGCTGGGTGCGGCAGGGGCAGTAGAAGCTATTTTTAGCGTTTTGTCTCTCAAGAATCAGGTCATTCCACCTACCATTAATCTTGATCATCCTGATCTTGAGTGTGATTTAGATTATGTGCCTTCTTATTCGAGAAATCATGCGTTTGAGACGGCATTATCTAACTCTTTTGGTTTTGGCGGCACTAATGCGAGCCTTGCATTTAGACGATGGCCATAAATATGTCGCTTATTCCTGAGTTTTTTGAGCAGCATTGGGTTAATGGTATTCCCTCAACGCATATTGATGTTCGTGATCGTGGTTTGCAGTATGGTCATGGGGTATTTGAAACGGTTGTCATTAAAGATGGTGAGCCTAAGCTATGGTCTTATCATGCTAAGAGGTTACGCTCAGGGTTACAGTTGCTAGGTATTTCATTTGATATTGAACCGCTGGTTTGTTTTATTTACGCATTAGCCGTCAAGCTTGAGCATTGTATTCTAAAAGTAACGGTTACTGCAGGTTGCGCAGATCGGGGCTATGCTTACATTTCTGGTAAGCCTACATCATTAGTTAGTGCTTATGCGCCTGTTTGTTTTAATCAAGCAAGACAGCAAGGGTTTAGTTCTTTTTTTTGCGCTCATCGTCTTTCTGCTTCTTATTTTTCAGCAATTAAACATTTAAACCGATTAGAGTCAGTAATGGCTGCAAGCGAATGTAAAGAAAAAGGCTATGATGAAGGTTTATTATTAAGTTATGAAGGCTGCTTAATTGAAGGCATAAGAACGAATCTTTTTATTCGCAGCGGCAATACTTGGTTGACGCCTGATCTTAGCTTGCATGGTGTCAAGGGTGTAATGCGCGCTTTGGTGATGAGTATTTTAGATAAGCAAGGAATAAAAGTGGTTGAGAGTGCTATTGATTATAAAACGATTGCTTTAGCTCAAGAGTTTTTTTGCTGTAACAGTGTGATGGGTATTGTTCCATTTGTGACATGTGAGCAAATTTCTTTTGATATAGGTCAAACTACAAGGGAATTGCAGCAGCTAACACAAGATTATGTCTTCTAAAAAAATAGCCGTGTATTCACTAGTCCTTATTTTTTGCGTTATTTTGCTTGTGCAGTGCGCATTTATTTATAAGCGGTTTTTTGCCCCGCGATGGTTTGAAGAAACGAAAATCATTACAATACAGTCTGGTCATTCATTAAAAGATATTGCTGATCATTTATATCAAGATAAAGTTATTTCTAGTCCGCTTTTTTTTCGTATTTATGCGTATGCAAGTGGCAAAGGCAGTAAAATTCAAGCGGGTGAGTTTGAAGTAAAAGGCTTTGTAGATCCTTCGCAATTAATCACGCTTTTAACGAGTGCTAAAGCAAAAAATTACGCGCTTACTTTTGTTGAGGGTACAACATTTAATGACTTGCTTAAGCAGGTATTAAGTGATCCTAAGCTTGATAAAACCTTGGTTAATGTTCCTCGAGAGCATATTTTAGAAAAAGTCATAGAGGAAGAAATAAAGTTTATTGAGATGATGAAGCTCTCAAAAGGTGTGATTGAAGAAGGTGGGGAGATAATAATAAATCCTGCTTTTAATTGGCGGGTGATGACGGAGCCAGAAGGCTTATTTTTTCCTGATACTTATTATTTTACAGCCGGTATGCGTGACATTGATATTTTACAGAAAGCATTTCATAAAATGATTTTGCTGATTGAGGCGCAATGGCTGAAGCGCGCTCAAAGCTTGCCGTATGCCTCGCCTTATCATGCCTTAATTATGGCTTCTATTATTGAGAAAGAAACGGGGCTTGCTGAAGAACGAGCGCAGATCGCTGGGGTTTTTATCCGCAGACTTAATAAGGGGATGAAGCTACAAACAGATCCAACTGTTATCTATGGTGTGGGAGATAAGTTTAATGGTAATTTAACAAGAGAACATTTAAGAACGCCTACACCTTTCAATACTTATGTAATTGAGGGCTTGCCGCCTACACCAATTGCTTTGATTGGTAAGGCTGCATTTGTTGCTGCGCTGCATCCCCAATTAGGGGAAGCAATTTTTTTTGTGTCACGTGGTGATGGATCACATTACTTCTCCAAAACGTTAAGCGAGCATGAGCGAGCTATTAAACTGTATCAAAAATAAAGCTAGGTGAAATTAGGTGGGAAAGTGGATTGTTTTTGAGGGTTCTGAGGGTTCGGGTAAGTCAACGACAATCGCTGCTTTGGGTGCGTATTTAGAGCAAAAAAATATGCAGGTTGAAGTGACGCGTGAGCCAGGTGGAACCGCGCTTGCTGAGTCTTTGCGGGCGCTTTTACTAAATCCTGGTCAAGAAGAAATTATGCCTATAACAGAATTATTAATGATATTTGCTGGGCGGACGCAGCACTTACACCATAAAATATTGCCTAATCTTCAAAAAGGAAAGTGGGTGTTGTGTGATCGTTTTATTGACGCTACTTTTGCTTATCAAGGTGGTGGTAGAGGCTTGCCTGATCATCAAATTGAAACACTTGCCCAGTGGGTTGTAGGTTCAAGAAAGCCTGATTGTATTTTTTTACTGGATTGTCCTGCTGAGTTGGGTTTGGCGCGTGTCAGAGCCCGTTATAAAATAACGCCTGGTGCGCAGTTAGATCGCAT
This sequence comes from Klebsiella pneumoniae, assembly GCA_945860125.1. GTDB lineage: Bacteria > Pseudomonadota > Gammaproteobacteria > Pseudomonadales > CAMAPQ01 > CAMAPQ01. The sequence continues at coordinate 35,887 of CAMAPQ010000011.1, read as the reverse complement.
AGAACAAGAGCAACTGTCTTTCTTTCAAAAAGTCAGAGAGAAGTATCTTGAGCGTGCGCAAAAAGAGCCTGATCGATATGAGCTTATTTCTAGCGCCCTGCCTTTTAGTGAAGTGTTAAATCAAGTTTGTGCTGCATTGTATAGGCGAGGATGGTTATAACTCGTTTAATGTACTATGCACATTACTGAGCATTTTAATCGATGTTTCTATTGCGTTTTGAATAAAACATTGTAGGTAAGCATGTTCGCTTTGCTCTAACCGTACTGCAGCATAAAGCGTGCTCCAGATGCCTTTTTTCCCACAAGGTTTTGCGACAATGTAATGGTGAGATAAGTATTCCGTCAGTGCCCAGTTAGGCAGCGCACATATCCCTCTTCCTGCCATAACAAGTTGTATCATCATCATGGTTAGTTCGCAGGTGCGAACTTGCTTAGGTTCAATGTTTTCAGGCTCTAAGAAGTATTTAAAAATATCGAGTCTATCTCTTTCAACCGGATAAATAATAAGTGTTTCATTGCTAAGTTGATGAGGCTCAATATAGTCTTGTTCAGCAAGGGCATGAAGAGGTGATAAGGCAATGAGTAACTCATAACGAAATAAAGGAACGTAGTGAATCCCTGTATGCTCGACAGGGTCAGAGGTAATCACACAGTCTAAGTCGCCACGAATAAGCCCCGTTAGAGGGTTAAAATTAAAAGCAGTACTTAGATCGACGTTAACATCTGGAAAGTGATTGCGAAACTCAAGAATGGTAGGCATCAACCACTGAAAACAACTATGGCATTCAATTGCAATATTAAGCCGTCCAGTTTGACCTTGTGACAGCTTTATAAGATCCATTTCTACCTTGCGTATTTGCGGTAAAACCTGATTTGCAAGCTGTAGAAGCTTCTCGCCCGCTAGCGTAAACCGAATAGGCTTGGATTTTCTAATAAACAGCAGGCAGCCAGTTTTATCTTCTAGTTCTGCCAGCTGGTGAGAAATAGCAGATTGCGTAAGATGTAGACGGTTTGCTGATTCTGCAAGACTGCCTGTTTCCTTCAGCATTTTTAGTGTTCTAAGATGTTTTAGGTCAAGCATGTTAAGATTTTTTCACGCATAAAACGAGCTAATTCCACTTCGTTTACCGGTGTGGCAGTAAGCCTAAAGCGTGTTCTACGCTCTAAAATATCATCAGGCGACCGTGCCCATTCTTGATTAATGAGATACTCAACTTCTTTTTCAGTAAGCCCCCCACCAAAATCTTTGCCAAGGGATTCAAGCGAATGCGTTCCTTCTAATATTTTTAAGGCTCGTGAACCATACTGGCGCAACCATCTTTCTAAAATTTCAGTAGGAAGCCAAGAATAAGTTGCTTGTATTTTTTCCCTTAAATCATCCGTTGTTTGATCGGCCCCAGGTAATTTGCTCGCGTGTGTCCAAGAAGGCCCCATTTTAGGAAAGAAAGGCTTCAGTTTTTGCAGGGTTGCTTCAGCTAGTTTTCGATAAGTGGTTAGCTTCCCACCAAAAATAGTCATTATTGGTAAGGATTCAATTTGAGATAGCTCTAAGGTGTAATCGCGCGTAATTGCCGAAGGATCGCTTGACTCATCATCACATAAAGGTCTAACACCTGAATAGCTGGATAAAATATCCTGTTCACTTATTTTAATTTTAAAATGCGCGTTATAAACAGCCAGGAGATAGCTTATTTCATCCTGATCAATTTTAATATTGCGAACATCCCCTTTATACTCTTTGTCAGTTGTTCCAATAATACAATAGTCATCAAGATAGGGGATGACAAAAACAATTCGCTTATCTTCGTTTTGTAAAATATAAGCCTCTTCATGTTTTATCGGATTTTTACAAACAAGATGACTGCCTTTAATCATTCTTGTTTTTCTGGGTGCGGGCATTCTAAATGCTTCTTCATAAAACTGCTGAGCCCAAGGGCCGGTAGCATTAATCACCGCTTTGGCTTCTACTTCAAATATTTCCTGATTTAATTGGTTTTGAAGCGTTGCTACCCAAACACCCTCTTTAGGTTTGAGCGATAAACAGCGTGTTTGGGTATGAATATAAGCGCCTTTTTCTTTCGCTTGTAGTGCATTGAGTATGACGAGTTTTGAATCATCTACCCAGCAATCTGAATAGACAAACCCTTGGGTTATTTCATCAACCAAGGGGCTGTTATTAGATTTGAAGAAAATTGTTTTTGACTTAGGCAGCACTGACTTACCGGCAATATTATCGTATAAAAATAAGCCACAGCGAATGAGCCATGCGGGCCGAAGATGATGGCGATGCGGTAAAATAAAGCGCATGGGTTTAACTAAAAAAGGTACCTTGTTAAGTAACACTTCTCTTTCAGCTAGCGCTTCTCGCACTAAGCGAAACTCATAATATTCAAGATAACGTAGCCCGCCATGAATGAGTTTAGTGCTAATTGAGGAGGTGCCTGAGGCTAGATCAATTGACTCAACCAAGCGGACTGACAAGCCACGTCCAGCAGCATCACACGCAATGCCTACACCGTTAATTCCGCCACCAACAACTAATAGATCAGTTTTTTTCATAATTAAAAAGTATTTTTATTACTTACCTGCTTCCTAAATCGGGTGTTTTGAAGTCCATTTTATTCTGTCTAAAGTGTGGCAGTGGTTGATCTGTTGCTGCTTGATAGGTTACAGAAAAATCGTGCAATGAAGACAGCGCTTCTTCTATGTTTTTATCAGAACGTATGACAAATGCATTAAAACCACATCTTTTCATGTAAAAAAGTTGATCTTGTAAAACATCGCCCACCGCTCTTAGCTCACCTTTAAAGTCATATTGTTCGCGCAATATTCTAGCAAGGGAATAACCTCTTCCATCGGTAAAAAGGGGGAAAGGAATGGCAATCATAGAAAAATAAGCCAAATCATCAGCAAAGACAGTAGGTTCTGTCGTATTTAAAACTTCAAGTCCAAGTTGATGCTTGCTCATCAGCTGTTTCTTTTCTGTCTCATTTAAGGCTTGCCAGCATTCAAGCAAAAAAAAGAGTGCTTTTTTTTCAGTATCAAGCTGCAATGTTTTCAATTGATCTAAGCTTGAAATGGTTAGAGAAGTATCTTCAATAATACATCCATCTTTAATGATCTTAAGCATAAGCATTCTCTTTAAATGGTGCGATACCTATACGACGATAGGTCGAAATAAAACTTTCACCTTCAATACGATTTTTAATAAAAACATCAAGTATTTTTTGTACAATATTTGCCACTTCTTGTTGTTCAAAAGAGGGGCCTAAAATTTCAGCAATAGAAGCATCTTTCCCATTATTACCACCTGATCCGCCCACTGAAATTTGGTAGTATTCCTTTCCTTTTTTATCAACACCTAAGATGCCTATATTCCCCACATGGTGGTGACCACAAGCATTCATGCAGCCTGATATGTTGAGATCTATCTCGCCCAAATCAAATAAGTAATCAAGATCATCAAATTTTCGTTGAATTTGCTCGGCAATAGGAATTGATTTTGCGTTTGCTAAAGAACAAAAATCACCGCCTGGGCAGCAGGTTATATCGCTTAATAGACGAATATTAGGTGTTGCAAATCCTAACGCTTTTAGCTTATGCCATAGTTCAAAAAGGTCACTTTCTTTTACATCTGCCATAACAATATTTTGGTGATGCGTCACGCGTACTTCACCAAAACTATATTGATCAGCAAGTTGTGCGATCTCAATCATCTCTTCGCCTGTTGCATCGCCGGGCGCGTTACCTGTTGCTTTAAGTGAAAGTACGCAAATGCGATAACCTGATTTTTTATGTGAGAAAGTATTTCTTTGATACCAGTGCCTAAAACCTGTGTGTTCAGCAAAGTATGTTGCGAGTGCTTGTGCTTGAGGGCTAATCACTTCATAGTTTGGCGGGATAAAATGTTGTGTAACCCTTTCCATTTCTTCTTGCGTTAACGTAAGAGGGCTATCTTTTATTTTTAGCCATTCGGCCTCAACTTGCTCAGCAAATATTTCTGGTGTCAGCGCTTTAACAAGAATCTTGATACGTGCTTTATATTTATTATCTCGTCGGCCATAACGGTTATAAATACGTAAAATGGCTTCAAGATAAGTGAGTAGATGTTGCTTCTCTAAAAAGGGTTTAATCACAGCACCAATTAAAGGTGTTCTTCCTAAGCCGCCGCCAACGAGTACTTGAAAGCCTATTTCGTTCTGCTCATTTTTAATGAGATATAACCCAATATCATGCACCTGCACTGCTGCACGATCTTCATGCAAGCAGGCGCTCACTGCAATTTTAAATTTGCGTGGAAGGAAAGCAAACTCAGGATGAAAAGTTGACCAGTGACGCAATATTTCACAGTAAGGACGAGGATCTTCTATTTCATCTGAAGTAACGCCTGCAAACTCATCAGAAGTAATGTTGCGAATACAGTTGCCGCTTGTTTGAATAGCGTGCATCTCGACTGAGGCGAGACATGCAAGAATATCGGGTACTTGTTCAACATGTGGCCAATTAAATTGAATGTTTTGTCTTGTCGTAAAATGGCCATAGTTTTTATCGTACGTTTTAGCGATATGCGCAAGCATGCGCAGCTGTTTAGTGCTTAATAAGCCATAAGGCACAGCAATACGGAGCATAGGCGCATGCCGCTGCATGTATAAGCCATTTTGAAGGCGCAGTGGTAAAAACTCATTTGGGGCAAGTTTTCCTTCCAGAAAACGTGCGGTTTGCCCTCTAAATTGCGCTACGCGCTCATAAACAATTTTATTATCTAATTCGGAATATTGGTACATAGAAAAACCTGCATAAAAAAACGGCTAACAAGTGTATTCTAACCAAAAAATAGAAGCGGTAGAAGAGCGCTCTTTTTTATTTTACGGCGGAGCTTAAAACAATATTAACTATCGTGATCATGACGAGGATCAAAACAATAACCATAATAATGCCGGTGAGAATAAAGTCAGCAGGTTTTCCCTCTTTAAAGTCACGTGCTCTATTTTTTTCGCTTTGAATACCAAATAGTCCAGCCAATGCACTCACGAGAATATTTTTTATACCTGTTCCTGCTTTTGGTTGTTTTTCCGTATTATTTTCTGGCAGGTTGGTATCGGTCATCAAACATATTTCTCTTAAGGCTAGATTAAAAAAAGAGGCTAGATTAAAAAAGCCCCGAGATATTTTTTCTCTAGGACTTACGCAAAATTGCCCAGCTTTGTTGTCCTGCCTCGCCGTACAGCGTGTACTGTCTTCGTCAGGACGCCTTGCTGGAACAATTCTGCGTAAGTCCTATTCTCTTCTCATTATATTGGTTGAACAATAAATGGTTTGATTAAAATATCAGCGGGACGCATTAAAACAGCTTACATTTCAAATGTTTTTGTCCATGAGACAGCGAATAAAGCATCATTATCTTCGACTTTACCTTGATCCGTATCAACTATTTTACTTAAAGTAAAACTGACTTCGTCGTTAAAAGCAAAACCTAAGTCAATATGCTGATATTCAGCATATTGACTTGTCTCGCCATAGCTCACAGCACCCCATTTCACGCTAACTTTATCACAAGTGCCGGTTAGAGAAGTATAGTAATAACCGCCTTCATTAGGCGTAGAGTTTGCGCCTTGAATCGAATCAACTAATTTAGCCTCAATGCTCATCTTATCCTGTGTAAAAGTAGCGCCAAAAGCTGCCTCAGTATAATCTCCTATCTCTTCTTCGCCTTCTGTAGAAGGATAATTAAAATCCGTTAAGTTGGCATCAAAAGAAAAAGCCCCCATTTCTACTGAGTAACCAGCATAAAGATCATATTCAGAGCTTCCCATTACACCTTCGCTTGAGCCCCAGATTCCTGCATACAAACCGCTGTTGTGTGCATAGTCCAAACTGCCGGCAACTTGTGGGTTTGGGTTAGATGAGTTTATACCACGGTATAAATACATGTTACTCACGGAAATAGTTGCACTGGTTTCTGCCGCAGCTTGTTGTGCGCCTACAAGCATTGCTGCTAGCGTAGAAGCAACCAAAGTATGGGCAAAAAAACGATATAGATTCATGGAAGACTCCTTAAAAATAAATAAGTTAAAAGAGGCTAGATTAAAAAAGCCCCGAGATATTTTTTCTCTTCTCATTTTGTTGGTTGAACAAAAAACGATTTGATTAAAATATCAACGGGGCCATTCATGCCGTTACACATTACGCTTGCTTAAGCCTAATGTTGGGACGCATTAAAATAGCTTACATTTCAAATGTTTTTGTCCATGTGACAGCGAATAAAGCATCATTGTCTGCGATTTTACCTTGATCAGTATCAACAACTTTACTTAAAGTAAAACTGACTTCGTCATTAAAAGCAAAACCTAAGTCAATATGCTGATATTCAGCCAATTCAACGGTATCACTATAGCTCACAGCGCCCCATTTCACGCTAATTTTATCATAAGCGCCCGTAAGAGAGGTGTAGTAATAGCCGCCTGCATAAGGAGAAGAGTTTGCGCCTTGAATCGAATCAGCTAATTTAGCTTCAACACTCATTTTATCCTGAGTAAAAGTAGCGCCAAGAATCACTTCGGTATAATCCCCTAAATCTTCTTCGCCTGTTGCAGAAGGATAATTATAATCGGTTAAGTTGGCATCAAAAGAAAGAGCCCCCATTTCTACTGAGTAACCAGCATAAAGATCATATTCAGAGCTGCCCGCTAGGCCTTCGCTTGAGCCCCAGATTCCTGCATATAAACCGCTATTATGTGCATAATCCAAGCTACCAGCGATTTGTGGATTTGGGTTGGATAAATTTACACCACGATACAAATACATGTTGCTTGCAGAAATAGTTGCGCTCGTTTCTGCCGCAGCTTGTTGTGCACCGACAAGCATTGCTGTTGCTAAGGTAGAAGCAAGCAAAGTACGGGCAAAAAGACAATCTAAATTCATGGAAGACCCCTTAAAAATAAATAAGTTAAATAGTGCATTGCACAGTGTGTTTTTAGCAGAAAGAAACCAATTATTCAAACTGTAGCGACTAAATAATATTTTACGCTTTAAAAAAGCGCTATAAATAAAAAATTAAAAATAAAGCGCACCAAGAAGCCGCAAGAAATTTAATGCTGACTTAAAAAGCTGGGACGGCGAAATAATGATCGACCAGTAAAAAAATAAAGAGTAAAAATAAATGGATAATTGAGAAGGTGAAAGTTTTCATTGCGTGCTGATTCGTTTTATCAAGCTTCAACTTAATGGTGTGGTATAAAAAAAGTAGGTTGATTGCTAGCGTGCCAAATAAATAAATTTTGCCGCTCATACCTGTTAAATAAGGCAATAAACAACAAAGTAAGAGTAAAGCTGTGTATAAAATAATATTATTTTTAGTGAACTCAATACCGTGCGTTACAGGGAGCATGGGGATGGCTGCATTTTTATAATCATTGCAGCGATGAACTGAGAGCGCCCAGAAATGAGGCGGTGTCCATACAAAAATAATCAGAACTAAAAGCCAAGCGTGAGGATGAACAGCCCCTGTAACAGCCGTCCAGCCTAATAAGGGCGGTAAAGCGCCTGCTATGCCGCCAATGACAATATTTTGGGGTGTGGCGCGTTTTAAGAATAGTGTGTAGGTGAAAGCATAAGTGACGACGCCGATAAAAGTGAGCAAAGCCGTTAAGGGATTAATAAAAAAATAAAGTATTAGCATCGAAGTCGTACATAATATCCCTGAAAAAATAAACGCATTGAGCGGTTGAATTCTTCCTGAGGCAACGGGTCTTTCTTGTGTCCGCTGCATGATTTTATCAATATGTTCATCAAGGGTTTGGTTGATTGCTGCCGCTCCGCCCATCGCAAAACCCAGCCCAATCATGGTCCAAAAAAAAGTATCCCACGCAATGGGTGTTTTTGCAGCGAGTAGCATCCCTACGATACTGGTAATGAGCATGAGTAGAACAACTCTAGGTTTGGTGAGTGTCCAATAATCATTTAAAAACTGAAATGAAGTTGCAGGGGGCAGGGTCGTATTAATTTTTTGCATAATGAAAATCCCTTTCCGGTTCAAGACTAAATAATGACGATTGACGAATAAAAAAATGTAGCGATAGTTGTGCAGCAAAAAGCAAAGCTGCATTGGCATTATGAATTACTGCAACAAAGAGTGGCATCTGAAAAATAATATTGGCAATCCCCAATGTGACTTGCACAATTAACAAGAGCAAGCAGCAGATAACCCACTTCTTAATTATTGTATTACCTAAAGATTGAGCGCTACAGCTTCTATATAGGGTAAAGAAAAAGTAGGAAAGATATGAAGTAACAGCAATTGCACCTACTCGATGAAAGACATGAATCGTGCGTTTTGCCTGCGGCGTAATATGCTGGGCATACTCATAGGCCGTGCTACTGTGGCCAAATAAAGTAAAGGCATCAAAAACTTGCAACTGTTGCCACCAAGCCCCTTCGCAAATAGGGAGAACGGTGCAAGCAAGTCCTGCATAATTAGAAGCTGTCCATCCGCCTAGAATAATTTGTGCAAATAGTAAAATAAGGCCTATTAAAGAAAGGCTCTTTAAAGAAAGGCTCTTTAAAGAAAGGCGCGTTATTGTCTCAGGTTTAATTATTTTGATAGGACGTGCTTCAAAATACGATTTTTTTTGTTCTAAAATTGATTTGCTTAACAGTAACATTAACAGCGCAAAAGTTGAAAAACCTGCAATTAAATGGCTGGTGACAACCGTTGGAAAGAGCCCCATGGTAACGGTCCACATACCTAGTATTGCTTGAAAAATAACGAGCCCTAACAAAACAGTGGGTAGTTTAAGCGAAGTTTGGCGATGTTTAGTTTTTAGGTAAAGAAAATAGGAGAAAATACCTAAGATGAGCACGCCTAAGCTGCCTGCAAAGTAGCGATGGATCATTTCTGGCCAAGCTTTTTCTATTTCAAGCGGACGATGAGGAAAGGTATTGTTAGCGATAGCTTGCGCTTCCTCGCTTTGAGGTACCGTTAAAAAGCCGTAGCAGCCTGGCCAGTCAGGACAACCTAAGCCTGCATTTTTTAGCCTTGTATAAGCCCCTAACATAATAACAAGCAAAGCCAGCACGAGTGTCGCGCTGACTAGTGTTATTTTGGTTTTAGGGTTTGATAAGAGACGCATATTATCCAATCCTCGATAGTTTTAGCAATTTTCGTAAATCACTTAACATTCCTTTGCCTTGGTGTAGTAATTCTTTTTGTTGTGTTGGGCCTGTGCCATAACCTAAAACGATATTCCCCGCAGGATCAACGACAAAAATTTTACCTTGAGAGCCTTGTGCTAAATCATCAGGAAATTCATTGAGTAGTAAAGAAACAATATTTTTAGTGTTACCTAGCGTAATAAGCAGCTCAGGATCAAGCGCGGTTTCTGCGTCACTTTTTTGCGTATTAAGTGTTTTAATTGCCCATCTTGTGACCCTTGGTTGATCAACGCCAAGAGCAATATGGATTTGTTTCATTTGCCATAAGTGAGCTTTGCATTCGTTATCACACTGTTCTGGCATGATATAAATTATTTTCCATGTTGATGATAGGACAGGCAGATTATTTTTTTGCGATGATGAAGCAGGTGGTGAAGGTAAAATAAGATCGGTAAAGTGAAGCGGTTGGTTAATGAGTTTGCCTGATTGAGTTTGTGGCAACGTTTGCCAAAATCCGGTTTTTAGCACGATCAAGGCGAGTAAAAAAGGGATAACAAATATGAGAACAAAAAATATAAAAGGTAGGCGTTTTTTAAGTTGTTCCGTCATTCCTTTGACCTCCGTGAATAAATACTGATCATAATGAGAAAGGCCGACATAGTAAACCATTGTATGGCGTAGCCAAAGTGTTTTTCGGGTGTTATGCCTATTTCTTTATCAGGCATCCATTTTAATTCAGGCACTATTTTTTTATTGTTTTGTAAAAAGGTGATGGGCTCAGTAATAAGCTGGGTTGTAGGCTTAAGTATCTCTTCATCTATAGCGTAAGCTTGTTCTAGTTTTAGTACAAAAGGAGCGAGGGGCTTTATAAAGAAAGGTTGTATCTTTTCAAGCTCAATAACCTGTATTAATTTTGGCAAGTTAGCAGAAAAATTCTGTTTTTTAAGCTGAAAAATGTTTTTTTTAGGAATCCATACACGACCTTGTAGGCGTATTTTTTTGTTGATAATTAAATGATCCATTGTGTAATGTGGTATTTCTCGTCGGTCAAATGAGCTAAGTGGCACCCAGCCGAGATTCACAAGGATAATTTGAGCCTGCGCTTCAAAAGGCGCGAGTATATTAAAGCCAACTTGGCCATTTATGATACGGTTATCATGTAAAATAAGCTCAGTTTGGCTAGTAAACATGCCCTCTAGCATCATCGGTGTATCTGTGAACATCAACGCGTTACCTTGTCCACTGTGTTCAGTAAGCTTTAGCTTTTCGTTGAGCATAGTTAAACTTAATGGCTTTTTAAGCCCGCTCTCAATAAGTTCTGCTCGTATTGCATAAAGTGATTTTTTTTCTTCTCCTCGTTTTAGTTGCCAAAAACCAAGGAGCATCATGCAGCAAAAAACAAGGGTAACGAGTAACGTGGCTAAGGTCTTTCGCCACAAACGGGTTTTTTTTAGTTGTTCGGTATTTGTTTTATGAGTAGAGTTCAATGCGTTATTTGACGCTCAAGGCGTACTTCCTTTTATCTGTTGCTATAAATAAGATGTTGCTATAAATAAGATAAGTTTTTATAAACAAGAGAGCGTGTTTATTATGTGGTTAAAATGGCTTGTTTTTCTACTGTTGTTATCAATTGTTTTTTTTCTTTTTAGAGGGCTTTTTTTTCTTGTTCAGAAAAAAGAGGGTAATGAAAAAGCGCTGGTTCATTCACTTGCAATGCGTGTATTTCTTTGTGCATTATTAGTGGGCGTTTTAGTCGTAGGCGCTAAGATGGGCTGGATACAACCTCATGCGTTGAACCAGCCTCAGTAGGACTTACGCAAAATTGCCCAGCTTTGTTGCCGTGCTTCGTCGTACGATTTTGTACTGTCTTCATTACGACGCCTTGCTGGGAGAACTTTGCGTAAGTTCTGCTCAGGTAATTAATGAGGTTAAAGTAAAATAATTTTAATGTGCCCAGGTGCGATGTTGTAACGCCGCTTGCATCACTTCTTTTCGTTTAAACTGCACGGTGGTGGGCTGATTAAGTACGGAGGCTAAATCATTAATTGTCATATTATTCAGTGAGTCAACAAAGGTAAGGTTAATGAAAAAATCAAAATCTTTATTTTCAGGTATATCACTTAAAGAAAAGCCAATGTTAGGAAGCTGTCCTGGGAAGTTTTCAGGTGCATCAGCATCATTTTTATCGTCAACATAAAGAAGTTTAATGTCGATGCCTAAGTTTTTAGGTAACCCTATTTTCGCAACTAAACTAAAGTTTTTATGTGTATCCAGCGCAACCCAATGGATTTTATTTTGATCGAAAATAGAATTCACAATCTTTTTTTCAGCAGCAGACATAATACCGTCAACTTGAAATTGCTTGTTTTCAGTAAGCGAAGTTTGCACGTCAGAATTAATGAGATTATTGCCATCAAGTGAAATCGTGGCTCTTGAGTTTACGATTAACTTGCCTAAACTGGGCGGGATACGCGTTCTAACATGCAAGTTGATATCTTGTGGTGAAACATAAAAACGTAACAACATGCGCGCTACGGTAATACCCGTCACTTTAACCACACTTTTTACCAAAATAACCTGCCTAATAATTCCGGGCTGTACTTCTACGATCCTACTTTCTATATCATCATTTGACATAGTTATTGGAATAAAAAAGGGAAGTACATTGGCTTTCATTCTAATTTTCAAGGAGTCAAGCAACGAGTCGGGCACTGCACTGAGCTTATCTATTTCAGGCGTGCTTTTGCTATTTCCTCCTTTTTTTTCTTGCTGATTGAGCACGTTTTGTTGCACTTGTTGTTCTTGTTTTTGATAGGGTACAAAACTTAAGCCCTTCCATACTAAGAAATTATCAGGCGCGGTAAAAAGGGTATACAAGGGTGTGCGAACAGTGCCTGATTTAATATCAAAATCAACAGGCGATTTAAAAACCCGATTAGGTTCAGTGGCCGCGTAAAAGAATTTTTGTTTTTCAGTTTTACCTTTGGTGTGACGTGTTACTGCTATTTCACCTATCAGTCGATTATGGTTTTTGCCAATATGATCGATCGCGTCGCCCGCATCTTCGGCAAAAACTAATAAAGCATCATTCTTATCAAAAATACCCAAGGTTCCTTGTATGGGGGAATCTTGTTTAAAAAATGTATTGCCGAACTGATCTCGTTCTTCAAACTGAAAAGGAATAGGCACTAAGATATTTTCGCGCAGTGCAAAGAGCCCTATTTTTTCAATTGGCATACCAACAAGCTCAGGAATATCTGCCCCTTTCATCTCTATAATTTCATAATGATATCTTAGGTCGGGCCCGTAGCTTGGCATGCTATCAAAGGGGGTTTTTATATTTGCCTGTTCTGCAAGTAAGGCAATAGAGAATACGTAAAGGCAATACCCCGCCAGCAGGCGCAGGAACCTTTTTTTAATCTGGCTAGGGCAAATTGCCGAAGTAGAATTGAAGAGTTTTAATATCATCATGTTTTATGTGCTTCCCATTAGTTTTTAGTATGGATCAAGTGATGCTAAAACGTGATCTTCTTTTCCTGTGGTGTGATTTCAGTTCGCTTTTTTGCGTCTAATGCTTTTTGGAATAATACGATAAACAAAGTAAAAGCTTTTCAAAAACAGGCTCAACTTTAATCAGTTCCATTGCTTTTTCATGATGGACGCGTGTGCCCCAGCGCACTTTCGAGGGGTCTTTATGTAAAAACAGGCGAACTGCCGCAGGATAAACATTTTCAACCCATTGCTGGTAATTATAGGGGCCTGATAGCTCTGGGCTGGCAATGGCATATAAGCCAATAACAGGTGTTTTTACGGCGTTACATAAATGAAGGGTTCCGGTATCTGGTGCAATCAGGCACTGCACAAAACGCATCAGTTCTATGAGCACTTCAAGTGATGTTTGTCCTACCCAGTTTTGCACTCTATCTGGTTGATTCAGTGCTTGTGCAATATTTGATGCGCGCTTAAGCTCAAAAGCCCCGCTGGCGCCTGTTAGGACAATATTATAAGGCGTACGTTTTAATATCAGCGCGCATAGTTCAATCCAAAAAACTTCGCTGTGAGATCTTTCTTTTTTAGATGCTGCGGGATTAAGGGCAATCCACTGTTTGTTTGTATCTAGTTTGTGTGTAATCTCATTTTGTAAGGACTTATTTTCAGGAAAGTGCCATTCAATAAGCTGTGGCGGCAATTTAAGATAAGTTGCAAATTGCTGAAAGGAATCTGCTAAATGTTCAGCTAAAAAGGGAATATATTCATCCGTAAATAAGCCATGTAAATCTTTTGCGCGTTTGCCATCAAAACCAATTTTTCTTTTAGCACTTATGAGTGGGTAGATTAAGTTAATTCTAAAACTTGCTTGGCAGGCCAGGAGAATATCAAAAGTACGATTTTTAAATTGTTGATAAAGCTTAAAGTAATCATTAATCGTTTTTGGCTTTTTAATCGGAATGATTTCAATATCATCTGCCAGGTGGTAGCAAAGAGGGTAAAAGCTTTCGCTTACAACAAAAGTGACTTGGGCGTGAGGCAAAGATTTACACAGCCTCTCCAGTAAAGGAAGAATTAAAATAACATCACCCATTGCTGATAGGCGCATGACTAAAATGTGTAAGGGTGAATTTTCAGGAAAATTTTGCATAAGCAAGCTTAAAAAATGAGGGCTACACTATTAGTATAAGGCAAGTTCAATGCGGACATGGGGTCACGCGCTCATAAGATTAATAATAACTGGCTGAAATTGCAATTAATTAAATTGCCAAGAGGGTTACACGGATGGAATTTTTGTTTGAGTAATAAGAAGCCTTCCGATACTACAGGTGATGTAAATAAAAGGGCTTATTTAAGAATTCCTACCAAAATAAGTGCTACTTTTTTTGTGTCTCGCACTATTGAATATCCTTGTTTTATAGAGGATTTTTGTAATGCAGGTCTATTTTTAAGCTATAAAAAGGCTGAGATTTCTGCAAGAAAAGTGCAACTTAGCGAGATAAAAGAAGAAGTAGGCGCGTGTGGAGAGTTAACGATTAATCTTCATACAAGTAATGGCTTGCATTATGAAATCCCCTGTCATCCTGTTCGTTTTATGTCGAATGGCATTGGTTTAAAGTTTAAGTTTAATGCTAATTATTATTTTTCAGTATTGCAGGAGCTCATTAGAAAAGAGGCGCCTAAGTCGCAAGATTTTATCAATAATGAAGATGTTGCGTCTAAAAATAGACCCATTCAAGAAATAAGAGCGATATTAGATCAATCAAAAAAAATGTCTGTGGAATGCCTTCAGCCTCTGATGCAAAAATATTTTGAAGCCTTAAAAAATTCAGTGGAAGACATTGGCTTAAGTTTAAGTAATTTTAGAGAGATTAATGACTATAGAATTACGTGCGAAACCATCTATAAAAATAAAGAAAAAGTCGAAAGGCTTTTTTTATTAAGGTTGTATGAAGGTTATTTATGTTTAGAGAAAAGCAAAGAAATAAAACCAGTTGAAATGACTGAATTATCATTAATTGATAATGATGTTTTTGATCGCTGGCTTGTTTTTAAAGTGATTGCAAATAGGGCAGAACATCAATATCAAAATAGATTAGCGCTGATTACGGCAAGGTTTGAAACCTTATTAGGGCATACTCTTGATTATAAATTATTACCTTTCCATCCTGAGTCGTTATGCCAGTTTTTTCGTGAATCTGTCGAGGAATTTTTATTACATAAGTTTTCTCTTGATTCTATTGCTAAGTTATTTAATTTGCAGATTATTCAAAAATTAAGTATTTTTTATGATGCTCATAACAGTTGGTTGGTAGAAAAAAATATATTACCTGATTTAAAATCAGTTAAGCGTAAAAAAAACGATGTAAAAAATAATCATGATGTGGAAGAAGCACAAGATGATAATACTGCATCAGTTGATCAGCAAGGAAATAAAGAACAAAAAAACCCTAATTGGGTAACGCGACAAGATCGCCGCAGAAATCTTTCTGCCTCTGAGAGGACGTTACGTGAATTACTAACGCTAGATCGTTCATCTATTTATCGCTTGAATGAAGAAAATGATAAAAATAAAGAATATAAAGAATTAGTGTCTAGTGATGAAATGCTTTCTTTTTTTGATAATCTTATTGAGAATAAAAAAAGTAATAATTCTGATGATTTGTATGGAAAAGGCTTTTTTAGCATTGCTTTTTCTCTTTTTGAAAAAATGAATCCTGGCAAAAAAGTAGAGGAGAGTCATGCTGATTCTGTTTTTATTTTTGATAAAATTTTCGATTCTTTTTTATTTGAAAAAAGTCATGTTTCAAAAATTATGCCTATTTTTGAAAGTATCAAAAAACCGTTTTTAAAAGAGTTAATTAATGATATTGAGGGTATTCATCATGAAGAAAACGAAGCGAGAATTTTATTAGATAAGCTTGCCATTGTTTCTTCAATGCAAGAAGTAGATGCTAATCAGTATAAAAGTCATCTTGAAAAAATTAGTCGCTTGATTAACGAGAATGGCGAGAATAATTTATCGGCCATTCTTCCTTTGTTAGATGATATTTTAAAAGGGTATACAGGAAATTACCTTAAAAATGCCAGTAGATTAAAGGAGTCGTATGTTGGTAAAGAAAAAATAAGGCAAGCCAATGATATTATTAATAAAGAGATTTTAAAAAGAATTGAAGGTTTTAATGCACCCTCTCTTTTTGCAGATTTTATTAGTATTGGCTGGAAAGAGCTCATGAGGCTTATCCTTCTTAAAAAAGGAAAAGAAAGTGCTTTATGGTCTAACGCTCTCTCTGTTATTGATGAGCTGATATCGATGTTTAAATGGACAGAGTTAGGTCAGAATTGTGATCAGTCAAAATTAAATCGCTTTATTCAGGTTGTCGATAATGCGCTTAAAAATGTACAAAGAGATCAAGAAAAGTTAAGTAAATTTTTCCAGAAACTAAAGGATTTTTTTAAAGAAAATGTAGAATATTTTGATTACCTTAGTAAAGAAAATATTATTTCAGATCTTAAAATTGAGATTTTTGATAAAAGAGTTTCTGATCATTTAAATGAAAAAGAAGTCGCTTTTTTTTCTGAGTTGCAAGAAGGGGTGTGTGTTAATTATCAACACAAAGATGAGTGGTTTTTTGGTATTGATCTTTTATGGAAAGATTCAGATCATGCTATTTTTGTTTTTGTTAATCAAAAAGGAATTAAGGTTTTTGAGAAGACAAAAAGTGAAATTATTGATGATATAAAAAATAACCATATTCAAATTTTAGGTGATAGTAAAGATTCCTTTGTTTCAAGAACTTTAACGAGTTTAGTAAAAGAGTCTTACCAAAATATTCAATCTTCAGCAAAAAAGGACGAAGTGACTGGGTTATTATCAAAGCTAGAGTTTGAAAAGCAGCTTAAAATTTTATGCTGTTCTCCTGGAGGACAAAATAATGTTTTCGCTTATTTTGATATTAAACACTATAAAACAATTTGTCATAGCGCCGGTTTTGAGGCGGCGAATGAGCTGATTAAAAATATTGGTCAGCTCATTGTTAATGAGTTGCTTGATAAAGCCTCACTTTTTCATATTGAGGGAGGTGAGTTTTCTGCGATTTTTCGCCAAAAAGAAGAAGCAGATGTTTTGCCTATCATACAAGCTGTTTCTCAAAGAATTGAACAATATGAATTTAGTTGGAATGATCATCAATATAAAATTGGCACCTATATTGGCTTAATTGTTCAATATCAATGCATGGCAAGTATGGATGATATTTTAGGTACCATTGAGGCGTTTAGTTTAAAAACAAAAAGTAATTGGCAAGAGACGGTCATCCATAAAATAGGTAAAAATAACGTATCTAAAAAACTATATTCTCTTAACTGGGTCGCACGTGTTAGCCAGGGTGTTTATGATCAGCACTTAAGACTAAAAGCACAAAAAATTGTGCCCACTAAAAGTTTAATTCCTGAAGCCAACTTAACGCTTGAAGAGTCAAAAAATTTACTGCCGCGTTATGAGGTTTTATTGGAAGCCACAGACTCGGAAGGCAACTTGCTGCCTACGCAAGACTTTATTCTGGCCGCAGAACATTTTAATCGCATCCTAGATGTCGATCGTTGGATTATCAGTGCTGTATTCAATTGGATGAAAAATAATCATGAGAAAGTAAGGTTAATGGCAGGTCTTGCAATTAATCTTTCTGGTCATTCTTTAAATGACGCCGCTTTACTTCAGTTTTTATTTGAAGAGATTAATAGAACAAAAATACCCAGAGAAAAAGTATGTTTTGAAATTACTGAAACAGCTGCAGTTAAAAATCTTGCAGATGCATCAGATTTTATTCTTGAAATAAAACGTTTAGGATGCCGTTTTGCAATTGATGATTTTGGTTCTGGTATGGCTTCTTATGCTTATTTAAAGCATTTACCGGTTGATTATGTCAAAATAGATGGCATGTTTGTGCGTGATTTAGACAAGAATGAAGAAAGTCTGAAAATATTTCGCTCAATGGTACAGCTCATTCACTCATTGGATAAAAAAGTAGTGGCTGAGTTTGTATCAAATAAAACTATTTTTGATCTCGTTGCTAAAGCAGAAGTAGATTTTGTGCAGGGGTTTTATATTGCAAAACCTATACACTTAAATAAGGTATAAATCTTCAAAAAAGTGCTGAGATAAAAAGGTTATGACTTACACCAAGCTGGTAAGTTTTATTGTCTCACTTAAATTATCTTCAAGGAGAGAAGCGAAGCAATCAATTTTATTAAACAGGTAAAAAATGAATACAGTCGCTATTAGTCATTCTCATTTAAATAGCCCCTCACCCGGCCTCTTGCGCTGGCATAGAACAGTTTCCACAAGCAATACGCATAATCTTCACAATTTAGAACCGGTTGCTGTAGAAATAAACGCTTTATGCTCCATGCTAAATCTGGAATCAATGCGTACGAGCACTCGCCAAAAAATTAAATATTATTTAATGTTGCGCTTTCAACCTGAACAAGCAGAACTAAAGCTACTAACAAAAATTGAGCGTATGGTTGCAGAAGGAAAACAACAATTATCAACTCTAGCGACAGGAAGTCATAGTAAGTTGAACGAAGCGCTAGGAATCTCAAATTTAGCAAAAGTAGTCATAGAATTAACGCGCGAGATTCAACGCTCGCACTCTCTAGGGAAAGCCATGCCTTGGATGGTTGAAGGCGCGATTAAAATAATTGATTATGGGTTAAGCACAAAAAATATTTTTGATCTTTGCGTAGGAACCCTTTCCTTTATGCCGCCTGAGTTTAATCATAAGCAAGCTGCTTATAACGCAGAAAAGCACGATAGCTTTTCACTTGGCATTTCGCTGCTTGAGCAATATGGTTATGGAAAATATGGTCGCATACCTAAAAATTTAAATGATGCGCATCCAACGAGCCCAAATAAAATGCAAGTTAATGAGCATAAAGTAATGTTGAATGGTCAAAAACATAACGTTTATTCCGGCTTTGATAATACGCTTGCAATGCAAGGAATAACGCTCTAAGAGGTAATTATGAAGCTTATGGCCCGTGATCCTAATGAGAGAATAACGGCACGTGATGCACTGAAGTTGCCTTATTTTCAATAAAATAGGCAGTTATATGAGTAAAATATATTCTCGCGAAAGCGGGGTCCAGATTCGATGTTTTTTTCTTAAAAGTTCGCCCTATTTATTTGCCTTGATTTGTAATGCCGCATTTTTATGACGCCATGATAAATAACAAATACACACTATATTAGATCAATAAAAATACACTTATTAGCCTTGGTTATTGTTAAGGTAAAGCGATTACCCTTTCTTAAGGTAAACCTTTTAAAATAACTCATGGCAAACTTCTATGGATAAAATCAGCCGTTCTAATACAAACAGTAATATGATCAATATTAATGACCATAAAATATCCTCGCACACTCAATCAATGATTGCCTTAAATAAAGTTATAAAAATTCAAGATTCGCAGATTAATGCAAGAAAAGAATTGATATTTAAACCCATGATATCCGCAACAATTAACAGTGCTCTCTTTTTTAAAGATTTTGTTGTATTAATAGATTTGTTAGAAGTTGAGAATCCGCTTTTAGGAAATATTGCCAAAAATATTTCCAATTTGATTGTTGATTTTTTTAATCAAAACCCTAATCAAGACATCGATATTGATTTTCACTCAGACCACTTAAAATGTCATTTTGAAAGAACATTATCACAAGAAGAGAAAAATACAGAATGGGCATATTATTTAAGTGAAGCACTAGAGTTAGCGGACTCTAAACGATTCAAGTTTCTTGTGAAGAAATTAGAAGTCGTAATTTATAATGACGTATTATTTATTCATCACAGCGCTTTTCTTAACGGTATGCCATGGGATAGCATTAAAGATAAGGTCCAAGACGTACTATGCAATCACTATATGACGACAAATGAATTCTGTAAGACGAACGATCTAGATGCTAAGGATCTAATTGAAAAAACGATAAGCTCTATGAAAGGTTACGAGGATACTAAATTTAAATCTTTCAAAAATGAACCTGATGCACGATTAACTGCTACGCAAGTTAGAACCACAGAAGGAAAAATATTTAGTCTTTTTAAAACACCGAGCGAAGCGCAAAAGAAAATAATTATGGGGCAGCATGGTTTTTATGCAGACCAGCGCATATTAGGTCAAGGTGCATTTGGCGCAGTTACCATGGGACAAAATATGGAGACACTTGAAGTTGTCGCTGTAAAAGAGTTTAAGATAAAAAGATCGCGTAATTATGCTGAAATAGAAGTACAAGAATTCGATCGTATTGGAAAAGGTGGTCACTTAATATCACTGCAAGGGTTTGCGCATTCAACCTCTTCAAGCATAAAGAGCGTGGGGATAAATAAATCGTATCTATTTATGGACTTTGCCGGCCAATATAACGGCGAAGATGCTGTCAAGCTTCTCAGTAGGACGGCTCAATTAGATCCCATTAAAGCAAATAAGAGATTAGCCGCTTTCGCTTTGCACTATATACAGGCTGTGGCTGAAATACATGCCAATGGCATGTTCCATCACGATATAAAACCAGCTAACTTCGTTCACAGTGATAATTGGCTCTATCTTACAGATTATGGATTGGCTGGTAAAAGCACAAAAAAATGCGAAGGGGGAACGCCTCTTTATTTGCCACCCGAATACAACCTGCCTTCTTTTTACGAATCAGAA
This sequence comes from Klebsiella pneumoniae, assembly GCA_945860125.1. Lineage (GTDB taxonomy): Bacteria > Pseudomonadota > Gammaproteobacteria > Pseudomonadales > CAMAPQ01 > CAMAPQ01. Next base: position 15,541 of record CAMAPQ010000011.1, on the reverse strand, counting down.
AAACACGACGCCTTTTCCCTTGGCTTAACATTACTGAGTTTAAAAGTAGGAAAAATGGCAGTCGCTCTAAAATCTGTACCCCTAGACTTAAATGGCTCAATTTTCACTGTGGTTTTCGATGGAGAGTATAAGGGCAAGAAAGGTCTCTGCTCTGGGACAAAGAATACAGAAGCGTTGTCTGGTAGCACGCTAGATGAAGTCATTGCGAAGCTGCTGGCTCGCAATCCAATTAAAAGAATAACGCCAACTGAAGCACTCAAATTACCCTATTTTAAAAATAATGGAACTGCTTTAGCATCCTGAGGTTTTTTTGAATAATTTGTGGGTAGAAGATCGCGCCTTTTAGTAAAAGCTCACGCCCCTTAAAGTGTAAAAAATGGCAAGTTAAGGGGCCAAAGCTTGCTCAATTTACTTAAGATAATTAAAGCGCTTTAATTTCTTCAATGCGAGCAGACTTAATTAAAACAGGTTCAACAGGCACATCTTGGTGCATGCCTTTATTGCCTGTTTTTACCTTGCCGATGGCGTCAAGCACTTCTAACCCTTCAATCACTTTAGCAAAAACAGCATAACCATAATCTCTTGTGCCATGATCTAAGGCTTTGTTATCTACCAGGTTAATAAAAAATTGCGATGTTGCGCTATCGACAACGGAAGTTCTTGCCATAGAAAGCGTGCCGCGTAAGTTTTTAAGGCCATTTTTTGCTTCGTTTTTAATGGGCGCTTGTGTTGCCTTTTGTTCCATATTTGCATTAAAGCCACCCCCTTGAATCATAAAGCCTGGAATAACGCGATGGAAAATAATGCCATCAAAAAATCCAGATTTGACATAACTTAGGAAGTTTTCAACAGAAATGGGCGCTTTATCAGGATAAAACTCGATTTTCATCGTACCTAATGTTGTTTCAACAATAACGCGCGGTGCTTCAGTTTTAGCAGTTTCTGATATTTGAACGTTAGTTTTGTCTTGCGTTTTGTCTTGTGTTTTATCTTGCATAGTAGAAGAAGTTCTCTTTAAGTTTAGGTGAGGGGGCGCTATTTCTGTATCAACTGTTGTTGCCGTTGCAATAGGTGAAAATGAAAAAAACACGGTTATCATAAAGAATAGTGAGCTAAAAGTCAGTGTTGTTTTTTGCATGTTCTTAAGTTCCTAAGTTCCTAATGTAAGTGGTGGTGTCCATGATGCATAAAAAACATAACCCAAGTAGAGCTAATCGTCCAAAGACCAAATAAAATCAACATGAGGGCTATTGCCGATTTAAGTGATCGACGCTGAAAATAGCGTGTAACAGGAGACGTTGCAATACCGCTTAAAAAAACAGCCGGTAAAGTACCCATGCCAAACCCCAGCATTCCTGCTAAAGCATGCGATAGCGAAGCCTGATTGCTCGCCCAAATCGCACTTGAAAAAACAAGCCCGCAAGGCAAAATACCCCAGAAAAGACCTAATGAAAATGCTTTTCTTGAAGAATCAATTGGCATTAAGTTTTTAATGCGAGGTGATAACTTATTCCATAAAGGTAAAGCAATTGACTCAATCTTTTTTAAGCCCTGCCACCATTGGCCAAGATAGAGTCCCATCATAACCAGCATAATGCCTGCTAGCGTTCTGGCGACATCACCTGCATATTTTTGAAAAGGCAGATGAATGATATTCATCAGAACATAAAACAATACACAAATAAAAAGGTATTGAGTGATGCGACCTATCCCAAATAAAAAAGATAAGAAGACTTGCATAAGTTTAGGTAGGTGTTGAGGGATTGCTATATTAAACGCGCTTGCTAGGCCGCCACACATACCAATACAGTGCACGCTGCTCAATAAACCAATGAGCAAACCCTCGCTGAAAATGGCAAGTACACTGTTAACTTCGATCATGTTATCAGTGTATTTTTTCGGTTATTTTGACGATTTTTTTAATTTGTGGAATTTGCTGTGTCAGTCTCACTGCCCAATTTGTTTCGGTTTCACTGAGTAACCCCATAATGTACACAATCCCATTTTCAGTAACCACTTTCACGCGTCCACCTGGAAATTGCTGTGTGACAAACATTTTAGATTTAACTTCAGTGGTAATCCAAGCATCATTCACTCTGGTTTTTGGTGAGCTGGGCGCGCCAATTTGTAGCTCGTTAGAAACCATTCTCACTTTTCTAGCATTCGTTGCAATTTGTTCAGCTTGCTGTTTCATTTCTTCATTTGGTACTTGTCCTGTAAGCAGTACCACGCCATTAAAACTGACCACAACAACATGCGCTGCTAAAAACTGTGGATTGGCTTTACGTAAATTCGCTTCTATTTTTCCCTCAATAGTTTGATCTTCAATAAAAGAACCTGCCGTGCGGTAGCCTCTGTTTGAATCAACATCTTCATGTGTTGTGGTTGATTCATAAAGCGTGGCACAACCTGTTCCTAGTAACAGGCAGGTCAGCGTGATTAAGCTTATTTTTCCAGCCTTATCATTTAATTTAATTTTCATGTTCTACTCCTTATGAGTCTGTGTTCCAAATTAATCTGTTCCAAAAAGCATGCAATCAATATAATCACATAAACAATGAATAATCAGAATGTGTGTTTCCTGAATTCTTGGGGTGGAAGAAGAGGGTATGCGAATCTCTACATCCGTTGTCTTTAGTAAGTGCGGTATTTTTCCTCCCTCTTTTCCGGTAAGCGCAATCACATTCATTTCTCTATCATGAGCCGCTTGAATAGCCGCTAAAATACTTGGTGAATTGCCGCTCGTTGAGATAGCAAGCAGTATATCGCCTGTTCTTCCTAAGGCGCGTACTTGCTTAGAAAAAACTTCACCGTAACTATAATCGTTACTAATAGAGGTCAGTGTTGACGTATCCGTTGATAAAGAAATTGCAGGCAATGAGGGGCGCTCTCGTTCAAAGCGATTAAGCATTTCTGCTGAAAAATGTTGCGCATCTGCCGCAGAACCACCATTACCACAGGCAAGTATTTTCCCTTCATTTAGTAAGGACTGTATCAGTATTTTCCCCGCATGCTCAATTCTATGTATGAGTAAATCACGGCTTTTTGTTTTCGTCTCAATACTATGATCAAAGTGTTCACGAATACGATCCGCTAATGAGTCAGACTCCATAAGGCTTTCCTTTAAAACAAATTAGTCTTTATTGGATGATTATTAGGGACTTACGCAAAATCGCCCAGCTTTGTTGTCCTGCCTCGCCGTACAGCGTGTACTGTCTTCGTCAGGACGCCTTGCTGGAACAATTCTGCGTAAGTCCTATTTATTTGATGATTATAAGAAAAAAGCATTTTTAATCCATTCTATTTTTTCAGCGCTTTCATCAGATTGATCAAAAGTTACCACATCAAATCGACAAGGATAAGTTTGCCACACTTTATTTTGCATAAGAAATAACTCAGCAGTACGAATTATTTTTTGCTTTTTTTGATGGGAAATACTATCAACAGCAGTGCCAAAAGTGCTTTTTTTTCGGCTTCTTACTTCAATAAAAATGAGATGATTTTTTTCCGTCATAATGAGATCAATTTCGCCTGTTAATTTGCGAAAGTTTTTATCGGCTAGCACTAAGCCTTGTTTCTCAAGAAAAAGCTGTGCTTTTTTTTCAGCAAGATTACCTTTTTGTTGTTTAAGCGTGTGTTTTTTCTCAATCACGGATTAGTATTAGCCCGAATATCTGGCAGTATTTTAGGTAAACCATTTTCAAATATGACAGGCACCATTCGCCTTTTAATACGCAGGTCAGGCGTTAAACTTAAGAGACCTGAGGCACCCATAAAATGATATTCATGTGAGGCAATCATAATCGGTAGCTGTTGATAAAGATGATAACTATCCATGCCAAATGCTTCTAAACGTAAAACAGCATCTGCGCGTGCGGGTAAAATACTCAGCGTATTTTGTCTGGAAGCTTCATTTTTATTTAAAATCCAAGGCGCATCCACAAAACGAATATTGTTTAAATCTTCTTGTTCTTGGGCGGTTTCATTGCTCTCATAAATTTGTGAGGTGGAAAAAACAGATAAGTCATGTGCGAAATAATAAGCTAAGGCTGGTTTGATTTGCTTGGCAATATCTGTTGACGTTGCAAGGATGATAAAATCAAGATCTGCTCTTTTTTTAGGCGTAAAACTCAACTTTTCGCCTAAATACTGCTCAAGACGTGCTGCTCTTTGTTCACTTTCATTAATCTGTAATAACTGCTTTATAACGTGAGGTACATCGGTTTTTTCATTCATTGCTATTTTGGCTGTGACATTTCCGTCTAGTGCGCGCCACTTTTTTTCAAATGCACTGACGACTCTTTGCCCTAGCTCTGACTCAGGATATAAAATCGCCCCATATAGTTTTCCCTCATTTTTGGCTTCTTCGCAAATTTGTTCAATTTCATCTTCAATTAATAAACCAAACTGATAAAAATTTTTATGTGTCTCATAAGCATTGCTTTGAGGTAGTGCGTTTAGTGCCAGTGTTAAAACCGGTAGATTGCCCATGCTATAGAGCGCTTCAATATTTTTTTTCTCAAGTGGACCAATAATCATGGTTGCACCGTCTTTTATCGCTTTTTTATAAAGCGCCTGAATGGGAATATTTTCATTCGTATCATAAAAAAGGAGTGTGGCAGCGTTTTGTTGATCTGGTTCTTTTTGTTTATGCTCGGCATCATCATAAAAAGCAAGCATCATTCCATTAATGATTGCAGAAGCAACATGTTCATAAGCGCCAGAAAGAGGCAGGAGTAAGCCAATCGTTTGAGTCTCGGCAGTTGTTTTTTGTGTGGCCAAAGCAACAAGCGCTTGAGGGTAGGGGTTTTGAGCAGGATGATCTGCCCACAGCGTTTTCCACTGCATTAGCAAGCGACTTTGAGCAGAGGCAATATGATTTGTTCTGAGTAAGTAAGCTAGTTCTAGCCAGCCTTGTAACGCATAATCTGAAACCGGCATTTGTTGAAAGTTTTCAAGTGTATCTTGAGGGATCAGTGATAATTTCCGCCAGACTTCATCGTGAAAGGGCTGTCTTTTTTCTTCATTTTTTATTTTATATTCAGCTTCAATTAAAATGCGGGCACTTGCAAAATATTGATGATCTTGTTCCAAAGCTTCAGACTTTAATTCAATTAAGGGCCATTGTTGCGCAAAGGTTAAATCATCAAACCAATCATTTATTTGATAGGCATTTGATGTTAGCCAGCTTAATGCTTGCTGACCTTGCTGCGTCATTAAAGCAGTTTTTGCTTTGGCAAAAAGATAGAGCGCTTTTTCGTGTGCGTCTAATTTATCAAAAGGTAGTTCGAGTAGTAGAGTTTGCGCATCAGACCATTTTTGTTGTGAGAGCGCTTGATTAATGCCTATGAATAGATAATCCCAATGTTGATCTAAAGCAATAAGATGACGTTGATTCAGATAGCTTTTGGCATCTGTAAAAGGCATCGTTACAGGTGTATTGGTTGTTCGATTAGGTGTGTGAGAACAGTTTGCTAGCGCCAACAAAAAAGGCATTAAAAATAAAAGGGGTGCTGTTATTTTGAATATTTTATAGGGCTTATTCGTCTTTTTTGTATAAGGGCAGATCCAGTGTTTAAAGCTCATCATTAAATCGGAGTGCATACGTCTCAATATCCTTAAGTTTCTAAGTACCGAGCCAAGTATGAATCAAAGGATGATAGCTTGCTTTCTTTTTCAAGTTGCTGCTGTTTTAAGTGTGATTGCTGTGCAAGCTGTTGATAAAAAGCATGGTCTTTTTGTGCATAAACTAGCTTACTTGTGGCGTGTTTTGCAAAGTAAGCGGCTGCTTTTTTCGATTGTTCAAGCGTAAAAGCTGAAAATTGATCTGGGCTGTCTGCGGTATCTGCGGTATCTGTACAGAAAGCTTTCATTGCAAGCTTCAACTGATTAACAGGTAATGCTTCAGGATTTAAAAGCATCGTTTCATATTCATGAAAGGTTTCTGTATAAGCTGTGGTTGTATAGGCTTTATCAAAATAAGCGGCTGTATTTTTTATCCATATCAAAAACCATTTAGTCCAATTTTTTTGGCTATGCGTTAGTCCAAAAATCGTTAAATCTTGAGTTGGTTCTAACCCATCGAGCGCCACTTTTTGTTTGTTTTGATTAATAGCTTGCGTTTCATCTTTTGTAAAAAAGGGGCTTTCAAGCTGACGACAAGCAAGTAAAAACATATCCAGAAAACGTACCTGGCTTTCTGTAATACCTATTGGGCTAAAGGCATTAAGATCAATCACGCGCACTTCAACATATTCAACACCATAGTTTTCTAGCGCAATAATGGGTCTTTCTCCTTTTAGGCCTATTCTTTTTGGTCGAATCGCACTGTAATACTCATTTTCAATTTGTAAAAAGTGGTTGTTAAGTTGTTTGTAACCGTGCCCATCTCTTAGTCCCAGCGCTTCAAAAGGCGGGTGGGATGTTTTTAAGGCTTGGCGCATTGTTTTAAGGTAGGTTTCTAGCTGCTCATAGCATATGTGTAATTGATTATGATCATGATTGTTATAACCGACATCGCTTAAACGCAAAGAAGTTGCTTTGGGTGCAAAGAGTGTGTGCTGATCAAATGATTGCAATGAGGCGGCGGATGGGTGAGCAAGCGCACGCGGAATAAAAGGAGAACAACCTAAAAAGTAGGAAAGTATCCATGAAAAACGTTGCACATTACGAATAATGCCGAAGTATTGTTTATTAATAAAGGCTTGTAAATCACCATTGTTTGATGAATCTTGTTTAATTGCTTCCCAAAAATTTTCAGAAAACGAAAGGTTAAAATGAATGCCTGAGATCGTCTGCATCATCCGACCATAACGCAAGCCTAATCCACGACGATAAATATTTTTAATTTGCCCTGTGTGCGAAGAACCATAATCAGCAATAGCAATATCTTCTTCTTTTTCAATAAAGCAGGGCATGCTATTTGCCCACAATAATTCATCCTCAAGGCAAGCGTAAGTGTATTGATGAATATCGTGAAGTTCCGCAATGAGTGCCGGCACACTTTGGTGTGTACCGGTAATTAACTCAATGAGGCTTTCAGAGAAGTCAGTGGTAATGAACGGGTGTGTGAGGGAAGAACCTAATGCATGAGGGTGCGGTTTTTGTGATAAACGTGCCTGCGGTGTTACGCGTAAGCTCTCTTTTTCAATGCCACGTTTAATGCCGGTCAGTGCGTTAATAGCGTTTGAGCTCAACACATTAAACGCAATGTTTATCGTCATTTATCACTCCTAAATCGCGCATTGAATTTTCATGCTGATGGTTGTTTTGTCGTCCTTATTTTGGTGGGGACGACAAAAAAGATTAAAGCTATTTTTTCGCTTATTTCTGAGGTTTTAGCTGTTTAGCATTGGCAAATAAATCAGCAAATGTGCCTGTTTTACCAGGCGGCATGGGTGGTTTGGTTTGAGCTGTTTTAGGAGAATCCTGCTTGTTGTGTCTAGGTTTATTTTCGCTAGCAGGTCTGGCATGCCCTTGATTTTTTTCCTGCTTACCAGCGGGTTGATCATTCAAGCGCATACTCAAGCTAATACGTTTACGTTCAATATCAACTTCAACCACTTTTACTTTCACAATGTCGCCTGTTTTAACGACTTCATTGGGGTCTTTAATGAATTTTTCTGAAATAACAGAAATATGGACAAGACCATCTTGATGGACGCCAATATCAACAAAAGCACCAAAATTGGTGACGTTGGTAATAATGCCTTCCATTACCATGCCCACGGTAAGATCAGATAACGTAAAAACGCCTTCTTTGTATTTCACGGTTCTAAATTCAGGGCGAGGATCACGACCAGGTTTTTCTAGCTCTTTTAAGATATCAATGAGGGTAGGTAAACCAAACTCCTCTGTTACAAATTCTTCTGGTTTAATTTTACTCAGAAGTTCTTTGTTGCCTAAGATCTGATCTAACGCGGTTTCATGCTTTTGAGCAATGGTTTCAACGAGGGGATAACTCTCAGGATGCACGCTAGAAGCATCTAATGGATTTAAGCCATCGGTAATTCTCAAAAACCCAGCGGCTTGTTCAAACGTTTTATCGCCAAAACGAGGGACTCTTTTCAGTTGTTCTCTAGAAGTAAAGCGACCTTGCTCATCACGAAATTGAACAATATTTTTTGCAATGGTCTGATTTAAGCCAGAAACACGTGCAAGTAATGCAGCAGAGGCCGTATTTACATCAACACCGACCGCGTTCACGCAATCTTCAACCGTGCCATCTAGCCCGCGCGCTAGTCTCGTTTGATTTACATCGTGCTGATATTGGCCAACACCAATCGATTTAGGTTCGATTTTAACAAGCTCTGCAAGGGGATCTTGCAACCTTCTTGCGATAGAGGCTGATCCACGATAAGAGACATCAAGCCCTGGAAATTCTTTTGCAGCTAATTCAGAGGCAGAATAAACTGAGGCGCCCGCTTCATTTACAATCATGGTTGTAAGGGCAAGTTCAGGATGATTTTTGCTCAACTCATGCACCAGCGCTTCGGTTTCTCTGCCCGCTGTACCATTGCCAATACTCACAAGGCTTACTTTATGTTTTTCACATAGATGTTTGAGTATGGTGAGCGATTCTTCACGTTTGTTGTGTGGTACATGAGGGAAAATTGTCACATATTCTAGTAGCTTGCCTGTGGTATCGACGACCACCGCTTTAACGCCCGTGCGTAAGCCTGGATCAAGCCCTAGCGTGATTTTTGCGCCGGCCGGCGAGCTTAAGAGAAGATTTTTAAGATTGCGGGCAAAGACGCGAATGGCTTCTTCTTCTGCTTTTTCTTTCATGGTCGAAATCAGTTCTGTTTCAAGATGCGGTTGTAGTTTTACTTTCCACGCCCATTGCACAACAGTTTGCAGATAAGCATCAGCAGGACGGTTTTTATTCTCAATACTAAAAATACGTGCAATCGTTATTTCGCAAGGATGGGGTAACGTTGTATCGCTCCTTACGACATCTACCTCAATTTGTAGAATATTTTCTTTTCTTCCTCTTAAAATAGCCAAAGCCCGATGAGAGGGGATATTGATTACTTTTTCAGAAAAATCAAAATAATCTTTAAATTTAGCGCCTGCTTTTTCTTTGCCTGTACTAAGTTTTGAAGAAAGAACGGCTTGTTCTTGAAGATAGCTGCGTAGCTGTGAAAGTAAGGGGGCACTCTCGCTAAATAGCTCAATTAAAATATATTTTGCACCCTCAAGCACTTCTTCAGCCGTTGTAAACTTATGTTCGACATTAAGATATTTTTCGGCTTCTTGTGCAGGATGATGGGTGGGCTCATTTAAGAGCAACACAGCAAGTGGTTCGATACCCGCTTCTCTTGCGATCTGCCCTTTTGTACGTCGTTTCGGTTTGTAAGGTAGATATAAGTCTTCTAGCTGAATTTTAGTTTCCGCTTTTAAAATCGCTTCTTTTAATTCAGGCGTCAGTTTTTCTTGTTGTTCAATGCTGGCTAGAATAGCTGTGCGACGTTCTTCTAGTTCTCTTAAATAATGCAGGCGTTCTTCAAGTAGTCTTAATTGTGTATCGTCCATTCCTTGTGTTTTTTCTTTTCGGTACCGTGCAATAAAAGGGACGGTTGCGCCCTGGTCAAGTAATTCTACGGCTGCTGTAATTTGTTCAATAGAAACAGCAACCTCTTCTGCGAGCTTTTTTAATATATTCATTCTTAGTTCCTAGGATATCTTACGGCTTCTTTCTAAATCTCGAATTCCACTTGCTTTTGCGTCTAACGTTATTTGTCAGCGTTTAAGCAGCCTGAGTAAATTTAAAGGATGATTATGGATAACTTCAGCTAAGGCTTTAACCGTTTTATCAGGATGTGTTATTTGATCTTTCATTTGCAGTAAAAATGCTTGGGATTTTTCATATGCTTTTAATTTTTCCTGACCAATATGTAACTGTAGGCGCGCCCATTCGCCTTGTAGGCGGTTTTGGGATGTCAGCATGAGCGCTGCAAGGTTATGGCGATTAACTTTTTGAGTAATATTTCTTGTGCTTAATTCGTAACCGACAACATCCACTTGGTGAAGTAATCTTTCTGTAAGGGTTGAGATGAGTCGAGCTTGCTTCGCTGAAAGTTTTCGTTTGGTCTTCATGTGAAGAGGGCGTCCTGTGGTGATAAGGTGTCATGTCAAAGTGGTGTAACGCCAAGTAACACGTCGTGCCTTTGGATTATACAAATCCTTCTGTTTTTCCGCCACTTTTCTTCTTATTTAAATTGCGAATGATTTTTTTGAATGAAGGTATAATAAATCGACAATGGACTAAAGCGGGGAAGTGATCATGCGGTTATTAATCATGTCAAACAGGGCTTTTTCTGTGCTTTTTGGCGTATTTTGCCTTTTTTTAATGGCGGCGAGCGTGGCGTCATCTAGTGAATTACAGCGTTACACGAAGATGGGGGGAGATTTTTCGCTGATGAGTACGCAGCACAAAATACTTTCACTTGAAGATTTTAGCGGCAAAATAATTTTGCTTACCTTCGGTTTTACCCACTGCCAGCATATTTGCCCGATGACTTTGGCGCGATTAGGACAAATCACGGAGAAACTAGAGACTGCTCTTAAAGAGAAAGTGATTATTTTTTTCATTAATGTTGATGCCAAAGACTCAGTCGATGATATTAAAAAATTCATCTCTATTTTTGAGAAGAAAGACGCGAAAAGTCCTTCTATTATCGGTTTTACAGGTAATGTTAAGGATCTACAGGATATTGCTAGACGTTATGGCGCTACTTTTTTTGAGGCGCCTCCCACCGTTAATAGTGAAAAGTCTGATAGCCAGAAAGCTCAGCAACTAAATCAAAGTCAGCCTGTAGCGGATATTATTATTCATACTGATCGGGTATTTTTGCTTGATCAAAAAGGCATTGTTCGCAAAATTTACCCCAAAGAACTTGAACCAAAAGAAGCAATAGAAGACATCACTTCTTTAATGGGGGAGGTCCCATAAGATTGGCGTGTGAGCGCCTATAATCTGTGCGCTAATATTTTTGCTGCACCAATTAAGAACATTCTTATCCTGTTACGTTAAGCTGCTCATTATTTAAAAAGTCTATTTTTATCGCGCTTATTCGTTTTTTTTCGCTCATTATATTTTGGCACAGAAAGTGATATGCCTCCATCGCATGCAATTTTTATTGTGCGAATTTGAATTGGTAGGAAAAAAGAGCATGAAGAAAAAATTAGTGGTTGTTGGCAATGGCATGGCAGGTATGCGTACCGTTGAAAAGCTATGGGAGCTACAGCCTGATTTATACGAGATAACGGTTATTGGTAAAGAACATTTTACGAACTATAACCGCATTATGTTATCGCCTGTTTTAAGTGGTGAAAAAGAACTCAGTCAAATTATTTTACATGATCATGATTGGTATGCTTCGCGTGGTATTCATTTAGTAATGGGTGATGCTGTTGCTGCGATTGATCGCAAAAAAGAAGTGGTAACAACTGAAAAAGGGCTTATTTTTAAGTATGATCGCCTGCTGTTAGCGACAGGGTCAAGCCCTCTTATATTGCCTATTAAAGGCATTGATCATTCTGACGTCATGACTTTTCGTGATATTAGTGATGTCGAGCGTCTTAAAGATTGTGCGAAAAAAGTAAAAAAAATAGCAGTGATTGGCGGCGGTTTATTAGGCCTTGAAGCTGCTTATGGTTTAAATTTGCAAGGTATGGAAGTTCATATTATTCATAATATGCCTTTTTTAATGAATCGGCAGTTAGACGAAGTTAGTGGCGCGCTTTTGAAAAAAGAATTAGAAAAAAAAGGTATTAATGTCTTAACAGGGCGCTTAACCGAAGAGATCTTAAGTGATGCATCAGGAAAAGTGTCAGGCATTAAATTTAAAAATGCGGAAACTTTAGCCGTTGATGCGGTGGTTGTGGCGGTGGGTATTATCCCTAATATTAGTTTGGCAAAAAGCGCCTATCTTGCTTGCGAACGAGGTATTTTAGTGAATGATACGATGCAAACGTTTGATCCTAAAATTTATGCGGTAGGCGAGTGTGTTCAGCATCGTAAACGTTTATTTGGTTTGGTGCAGCCGCTATATCAGCAAGCATGGGTTTGTGCAACGCACTTAGCTGAAAAAGGTGTTTCGCTTTATCAGTTTGAAGAGAGTGCTACAACTTTAAAGGTAAGTGGGGTGCGCATGTTATCGGCAGGTGAAGTCAATCCTGAAGGCATGCATGAAAGTATTTATTATGTTGATGGGCACCGTTCAATTTATAAAAAGCTAATTATTCAAAATGATTGTATTTCAGCTATTTGCCTTTTAGGTGATGTAACGGATGGTCCATGGTATTACGAGCTAATGAAATCTAAACAAAATATTACCGCTATTCGTGACCAGCTTATTTTTGGACAAAATTTTATTAATGAGGCTTGTTTTTTATAATGGATCTGAAAAAAATTTAAGGAAGGAATGAATAAAATGATGAATTCACAGATTTTTTTCAAGGAATCCTCTCAAACAAAAGTTAAAACAACTTGTCCTTATTGTGGTGTTGGCTGTGGTGTTGAAATTGAAGTTAAATCACCCTCAGAAAATAGCCAAGAACGAGAAATAACGGTAACGGGTGATGTTACCCATCCCGCTAATTTTGGGGCGTTGTGTTCTAAGGGGTATCATTTATATGAAACAGTAACACTTAAAGATAGATTGCTTTATCCCGAAGTAGATGGTGTTAAAACAACTTGGCATGATGCACTTCATGAATGTGCCTCAAGGTTAAATGACATACGGCAAAAGTATGGTTCTCATGCAATTGCTTTTTATGTTTCTGGCCAATTATTAACAGAAGACTATTTTGTCGCCAATAAATTACTCAAAGGTTTTATTGGTTCGCCTCACATTGATACTAATTCACGTTTGTGTATGAGTTCGAGCGTGGCAGGTTATAAGCGCGCTTTTGGTTCTGATACCGTGCCGTTATGTTATGAAGATCTTGAGGAAGCTGAGTGTATTGTCATCATTGGCGCTAATTTGGCTTGGTGTCATCCTGTGTTATATCAGCGTATTCGTAAGCAAAAAGAAAAAAACGCAGCGCTTAAAATTATTGTCATTGACCCTAGAGCAACCGCCACGTGTGATATTGCTGATTTACATTTAGCGATTTTGCCAGGGACGGATACTTTTTTATTTCAAGGTTTGTTTCGATTCTTATTAGAAAATCAGGCGCAGGATGAGGCGTTTATTGCTAATCATACTGAGCACTTTGCAAGTCTTAAAGAGGCTGTTTTACAAGGAAATTATTCATTTGAGGCTATTTCTGAAATAACAGGGCTTTCGCATGAGACGCTTAAATTATTTTTTTCTTTTTTCCTCGCCCATAAAAAAACCGTAAGTTTATATTCTCAAGGCGTGAATCAATCCAGCAATGGTACCGATAAAGTTAATTCAATTATTAATTGCCATTTATTAACAGGGCGTATTGGTCATGCAGGTATGGGCCCTTTTTCAATTACCGGCCAGCCTAATGCAATGGGGGGGCGTGAAGTAGGCGGGTTAGCCAATCAGTTAGCAGCGCACATGGATTATGCCGAGGATACGGTGAATCTTGTTAAGAGATTTTGGGGAAGTGAAGCGTTACCTTGCCAACCTGGTAAAAAAGCAGTCGATTTATTTCAGGCCTTAGCTGAAGGCGAGATTAAAGCAGTTTGGATTATGGCAACTAATCCGCTTGTGAGCATGCCAGATATTCAGCAAATTCAGTGGGCATTATCAAAAGCGGAATGTGTGATTGTTTCTGATGCGGTTGCCCATACGGATACTTTGCAGTTTGCTGATATTAAATTTCCCGCAGCAACATGGGGTGAAAGAGAAGGGACGGTGACTAATTCTGAGCGTTGTATTTCAAGGCAGCGGCCTTTTTTTAGTTTGCCAGGTGAGGCTAAACCTGACTGGTGGATTATCACGCAAGTGGCAAGAAAAATGGGTTTTTCTGCTGATTTTGCTTATGAGTCTGCCTATGATGTTTTTAAAGAGCATATTTTATTATCTGCTTTTGAAAATAACGAAAAAGGTATTTTAAGAGATTTTAACCTTAGCGGCTTAACTCAGCTAACGCATGATGATTATGAGAGATTTACGCCGTTACAGTGGCCGATTACTGAAAAAGCCCCGCAGGGTACGAAACGAATGTTTGAGGATCATTTATTTTTTACGCCTTCACGTAAAGCGCAGTTTATAAAAGTAACGCCCAGCTTACCTAAAAGTTATTTAAGTGACGATTTTCCCTTGAGCTTGAATACGGGGCGGGTGAGAGATCATTGGCATACGTTAACAAGAACGGGGCTTTCCCCTGTTTTATCACGCCATCTTGCTGAGCCTTTTATTGCGCTTCATCCGGATACAGCAGCATTGTATAACTTAAAAGAAAATCATTTGGCCGAAGTAAGTGGCCAGTTAGGGACGGCTATTTTACGTGTAAAGATTGATCCTGCTATGCAAAAAACACAAGTTTTTGCGCCCATTCATTGGAGTGATCAATTTAGTAAACAAAGTAAGGTGGGCGGTTTAATTAAACCTTTCACAGACCCTTTTTCAGGGCAGCCAGAGTTTAAATTTACGCCGGTAAATCTTAAAGCGATTACTTATGATTGGTATGGTTTTATTACAACTTCGCTTGATATTAAGCTTGGCACGCTAAATTACTGGACAAAAATAACGGAAAAAAAAGCCGTACGTTATGAGTTTGCGTTAAATCATGCCATGAATGATTTTAAAGATTTTACTCGTCACTTATTAGGTAAAGAGTTAGGTAAAGAGTTAGGTAAAGAGTTAGGTAATAAGTTAGGTAACCAGTTAGGTAACCAGTTAGGTAACCAGTTAGGTGGCGAGTTAGATGAAATAGCAGATCTAGAATGGATAGAATATCAAGATAAAGCCAAAGGAAAGTATCGTGGTGCCTACCTTTGTAATCAGCAATTAATTGCCGTGATCATGCTTGATCAGCATGCTGACTTTAGTGAGGGCCGTCAGTGGATTAGTGAACTATTCCAGCAAGAAATTATTCCCCCTGCTTTATATCTTTCAATGCTTGCTGGCAAGGCTCCAGGCGCGACAAAAGAAGTAGGAAGGATTATTTGTACCTGTATGAATGTGGGCCTTAATACAATTTTAGAGGCGATTAAAAAAGAGGGTTTATCAACTGTTGCGCAACTTGGGCAAGCTTTGAAAGCAGGCACGCAGTGCGGTTCTTGCGTGGCAGAATTAAAGACTATTTTGAATGTTGAGGTGAATTAACTTTTAATGAGCACAGAATCAGCACCAGAACAAGGTGCAAATTCTATTTGGATTTCACAGTGTACGCAAAAAGGGGTGAAACCACTTAATGAAGATTGTGTGGGTGTGCGCTTGCCCACGCCCCCTTTATTGTTTCAAAAAGGTTTGGCGGCAGTCGTTGCAGGTGGTTTAAGTTGTGCTGAAGCGGCGCAGGAAGCCAGTCAGGTTACGGTGCTGAATTTTTTAAATGACTATTACAGCACGCCGGATGCTTGGCAGGTGACGACGGCAGTTCAGAAAGTATTAAATGC
>CAMAPQ010000010.1 GCA_945860125.1 Klebsiella pneumoniae | reverse complement strand
ATCATACCAAATAGATTCACTTCCTTGATAAGACCATCGCCACTCATGTAACTTAGGCAGTAACACCCAGCAAGGTACACCTAAGGCGCCAGCTAAATGCACTGTTGAGTTATCTACTGAAATAACTAAATCTAAGCCTGCCATAAATGAAGCGAATTGATCCATATTTTTCATAGGATCAATTTCCTCGATAACAATAATACCCATCGAGTTTAATTGTTTTTTATCTTCTTTTGAGACATTGTATTGAAGCGAATAAAACTCAGCGCGGGCTTTAAAAGCAGAACATAATTTCACCCATGAATTTAAGCTCGTACTTCTTCTTGTTTTCTGTTTATCTCTGCCGCCAAACCAAGAAATGCCAATCCTTTTTTTCCCTTGTGCGGCATATTCTTTTATAAAGCGCTGTTTCTCATCTTCATTGACCTTAAGATAAGGCAATCCTAAATAATGCTCTGAGCGATGCCATAACCAGCGCGGTAAATCACCCATTGCCACATGCACTGCTTGGGATTGATTAATATTTTTATCCTTGTCTGAACCCACCCCCACAAAAGAAAGCGCAGGAAATGAACGCTCAAACAACGAAACCAGACGATTACGACAAATCACTTCTATATTATTTGTTACTTGCCGCGCGCTTTTAAAAAAAAGAGCAAACATTATTTCATCGCCAATGCCCTGCTCACCCCATATAATTAATTTTTTATTCTGAAGTAACTCACCTTGCCATTCCGGACAATTAAAATAACGTTTTTGTTTTTGGTATTCTTCTACTTGCCAGCGTGCACCATACTGCTCAAAACCCGCGCGCCAGTGATCTGTCATTAATTCATTTAAGGCAAGATTAAGCCGTGCCTGATGCACATCAGGATTTAACTTTAAGACATGCTGATATAAGGTCGTTGCTTGATCAAAGTCACCACTTTCAGCGAGCACATTTGCTAAATGATAATGTGCATCTGCATAACTTGGGTTTAGTTTTACCGCCTGTTCTAGCCATTTTCTAGCCTCAGAAAACTGTTCAAGTTCACCATAGTTTTTACCAATTAAATTAGCTATTTTTGCTTGCGTTATATTCTCTAAATTTTGTGCTTGATATGAAATCAGTAAGTCAATTGCTTGTTGATACTGTTGTTTTTTTTGATACGTTTCAGCCAGCAACAGGAAAAACCTTGCCTCTTGCGCATGATCACTAGATGGTTTTAATTGCGTTAAAATCGATTCTGTTTTGTTGTAATCACCCATTAAAAAATACGTATTAGCAAGATTATAATGCGTAATTCTATCCTGAGCATCTTCACTTAATGCCCAATGAAGATAGGCAATAGCATGCCAATAATCTTTCTTTTTAATACAGCAATTGGCAATACCATTTAATAATAATAAAAGATGCTCATGGTATTTCAAACCATTTGTATAAATAATCAGCGCTTCATCATAACGATTAAGATCATATAATGTATTGCCATAATTAATAATAATCGGCACATAATCTGCTTTTATTTTAATGATTTTTTCATAGCAGTTTACCGCTTCATCATTTTTTTTAAGCGTTTTTAATAGCGCACTTAAATTAATAAGTGAAGCCAGATGATCTGGCGAGTCTCTTAATATTTTTTGATAACAATTAATGGCTTCAGAATATTTTTTATTTTCCTGCAAAAAGATTGCTTGATTGAAGCTTTGAATAATATTGCTCATTTTTTATGAGGCTTTTTTAATTTGCGCTTCAAGTCTTTTTATCACAGGCTGAGCATGAATAGAGGTACCCATTAACTCTAACCAAGAACAACTTTCCATGCACGCGCCTAAATCACTATGCCATTCCAGATAATAATCCGTGCCTCTCATTTCTAAAAAACCTGGAATGCCTTGCGTGTAATGTGCCATTTTTGCAGGCTCTGAATATTCATCATAACCCACTAAATAATTCCACTCTTTAGGTAGCTCACCCACACTACCCCAGCTCATATCCTGAGGCTCCCCTTTCTCTATATATTCTGGCGTAAGTATTCGACATTTTGCACAATTAAAAAGCATCAAAGAAGGCCATTCAACACGCATTTTATGCTTAATAACCTGTACGGCATATTGCTCATCGGCCAACGCAAAAAGCTCACTAATATCAGCCATACATAAAAAATCAGCGTCAATAAAAAGTGCCCATCCTTCATAATTGCAAAGATAAGGAACACAGTAACGTGAATAGGTAAAATCCGTTAAGCCACGACGTTTAATTGGCATTTGATGATAAAACAAAGGCGATACAGCAATAGGCTTTGAAGATTTTGCCGTAAGTGAATAATTTAATACCGTATAAGCAATCGGCTGACGTTTATCCACACCAATAAAAACACGTAACATAGTTGGTTCTCCTTCGTGCATTAATCCATGAGAAAAAGAACTATGCAAAATATGGTGCAGCTTTTATTTTTCATCTAGGCTTATTTAAAATTTTCGATCAATGATTTTTTATAAAAAAATAAACCAATCCCCCTAAACTGTATCAACTATCCTTAAAGACATAATTCCAAAAAGCATTAAAAGCGAGAACGCAAATTGGAATAACACCCATAATAATTAGTACAGGTGTCTTTATCGCATGGATAAAAGTAGTGGCCATCCATTAATTAGTGATCATTACCGCAATCAACAAACTGAATTACATCATAAACATGATCTTTATGGCGCCAAATCAATGGTATTTGCACCTGTTGTTGCTATTTTAATTAATGAGATGAATATACAAACCATGCTGGATTATGGCTGTGGCAAAGGCAGATTGGCTCAATCACTCAAAATAAACCATGATATCAAATGCACTCAATACGACCCTGCTATTGCAGAATTTTCTGAAACACCTAGCCCACAAGAGCTTGTTTGCTGCATTGATGTACTAGAACATATTGAGCCTGAGTATCTTGATAACGTGCTGCATCACCTAAAAGCACTCACACGACGAGTGGGCTTCTTAACCATTCATACCGGCCCTGCTAAAAAAATATTATCCGATGGTCGAAATGCTCACCTTATTCAAGAACCCATTGAATGGTGGTTTCCTATTATAAAACAACATTTTACCATTATAAAAAGCTACTTATTACCGGACGGATTTGTTGTTGTTGTACAAGCACGTAGCACGATTTAAAAAAAACAATTAATTAATAGGACTTACGCAGAATTGTTCCAGCAAGGCGTCCTGATGAAGACAGTACAAATCGTACGACGAAGCAGGGCAACAAAGCTGGGCGGTTTTGCGTAAGTCCTATTAAGAATAAAAACATAAGGAGTCATAAGAAAAAACTGTTAAAGAAAAACTGTAACGTGGTCGATAAGAAAGTTAACGGAAGATAAGTTCTGCACAAACCAAACGCACTGAAGACTTTTCATTCAGTGTTAAACAACATAACGGTGGGAGATGTACCATGCCACAAGTCATAAATACTAATATCATGTCTTTGAATGCACAGAGACAATTAAACAAAAGCGCGCTATCACAACAAACCGCTATTGAGCGTTTGTCATCAGGCTTAAGGATTAACAACGCGAAGGATGATGCGGCCGGTCTCGCTATTTCTACCCGATTTGAAACGCAAACACGCGGTTTGAACCAAGCTGTACGTAACGCGAACGATGGTATTTCACTTGCTCAAACAGCTGAAGGTTCGATGTCAGAAATGTCGAGCATTCTTCAAAGGATGAGAGAGCTAGCGGTACAGTCTGCTAACGATTCAAACTCTGATGCAGATAGAGTGTCTCTACAATCTGAAGTTGATCAGCTCTATTTTGAATTAGATCGTATATCAAACACCTCCGAATTTAACGGGGTAAAACTATTGGATGGAACAGGTGGCTCACGCTCATTACAAGTGGGTGCCAATGCCAATCAAACCATCGACTTTAAATTGACTTCTGTTACCACCACCGCCCTCAACCTAAATGGTTTTAGCGCACTGGGCGATCTAAATAGCGGTAGAATTAACTCCACTAACTTGTTAGCAGCTGGAATGACCGTTGCGTCAGGCGCAATCACCGTCAATGGCATTGCCCTTGGTAGCTTCAGTGGTTTGACATCAAATACCCTTTCAACCGTTGAAAGCTTTTTTAACACAAAAACGGCGCAAACCGGTGTTACTGCTACGGCTTATAACTCCTACGAAGGGGGTGGTGCTATAACAGGCGTCACTTCAGGTGCTTTGATTATTAACTCAAACACCGTTACCAAAAGCGCCAGCATAACCGAGCTTGTCGATAATATTAATCGTGATGTCGCAGGTGTCTCCGCCAGACTAAGTAATGAGGGTGGATTAATTCTTTCTAATGATACGGGTAATAACATTACGGTTGCCTCAGCCACAGCATCTGACTTAACAGATGCAGGGCTCACTGCCGGCACTTACTCGGGATATCTTGGCCTTAAGAGCAATACAGGCGAAGCGGTATCGATTGCATTTGACGAAACACTCGGCACCATTGGCGGCCTGCAAGCCTTTGGTTTGTCGGTTTCAAATGGCGCTGATGATCTAGAAGGCGGCGCCGTCTCAGGTACTTACATCCAAACTTCTGATCTCATCAAGATTAATGACGTTAACATTGGCGAAGTGAAAAATGGGATTTCATCAGCAGCGGTTAGCGCAGCAGACATTGCTTTCTCAATTAATGCGGTTAAAAGCTCAACTGGCGTCTCAGCGACAGCCTCAACAGTGGCAAAATTCTCAGTTGTCACTTCGCTTAATAGAGCCCAAACAAACTTCTCTATTAACGGCGTAACAGTCAGCACTGTATCGGCTACAAGCATGTCAGCTTTGGTTACCCAAATTAACTCAGCAGGGATACAGGGTGTTGTGGCTGAGGTAGAGGCAAGTACAGGTTACTTAAAGTTAACCTCTAACACCGGTGTTTCCATTGATGTACTAGCCTCTGACGGTGTATTCGTGATTGGTGATCTTGGCACATCAACAGCAATCAGTATCACTGCGAACGTTACGATTGCCAGAGGCAACATTACACTGGCAGGGGAGGATGGTAAGCATATTAGAATCTCAAGTGGTTCAAGTACAGAATCAGGTCGTGTGGCGGCTATCGCTAAATTGGGGCTTGTTGCACAAGGCGGCAGCGCAACTGCCATTGGGCTTGGTTTAAGTGTATCGGATAAAGCCAGCGCCAATAATGCAATTGAAAGGATCGATGAAGCCTTAGGCAAACTTTCAAGTAATCGCGGCGCACTCGGTGCTTTACAAAACCGCTTGGGTTCGACGATTTCTAACTTGGAAAACGTGTCACAAAACCTAAGTGCTGCTAACTCACGTGTCCGAGATGCCGACTTCGCTTCAGAAACAGCGAACTTAACAAAGTCGCAAATTCTGCAACAGGCTGGTATCGCCATGTTGGCTCAGGCAAATCAGTCAGGACAAGGTGTACTGTCATTACTCGGCTAAACCAGCGAGTAAGTAGCCAGAGTTAAAAGGTAAGTAAACCGAAAAAACCTAAGAAGTGTCATGCTTCTTAGGTCTTTCTATTTGTAAGGAGGAACTCTATATGACCACCCTCCCGGTCAATGTTAAAACTGAAAATCATCACACTACTTTAATGCCGCAGCCTGCAAAAAAAATCAATCAGGCTACAGAAACCCTTGAACCTACAGAAATTGTTAACCCTACAGAAACCGTTAAACCTAGTGACTCAATATTCAATGAAGAAGATGTGCAAAAAGCAGTGACAAAACTGAACCAATATGTTCAGTCGATTAAACGAGAACTCAATTTTTCCATAGAGAAAGAAACCGGTAGAACCATTGTCAAAGTGATAGACAGCACCACGAATGAAGTGATCAGACAGCTGCCTTCCGAAGCTGCGATTGAGATCGCAAAACAGGCAAAAACTACCCAAAACTTAGGTTTTAAAGGCACTGCTTAGTATTTATGCGTATTACTTGACTACACTTGAATCAGGACTTACGCAAAACCGCCCTATTAAATGAGAAATGAGGAATCGCGTAACGTAACACGCAACGTTTATTTGTTGAGGTGAGAATGTATGAGTGCAGTACAATCATTAGGCATAGGTTCAGGGGTAGATGTTGCCAAAATTACCAAAGCCATTGTTGATGCTGAAAAAGTACCGCAGGAAACAACACTAAAAAATAGAAAACTTGGAATAGACGCTAAAATATCCGCTCTTGGCGAAATGAGAGGCAAAGTAGATACTTTTCAAAGTGCCTTATCTTCTTTGAGAAAAACCAGCACTTTCTCAGCCTTTGAAGGCACCTCTTCAGATGAAGATGTTTTTACTGCCTCCGCCAATACACTGGCTGAAGTCGGCACGCATTCCATTAAAGTCACACAGCTGGCACAAAAACACACCCTGGCGACCGCTGCTTTTTCAGCAACAGATGAAACCATTGGCACAGGTACACTCACGATTCGTTTTGGTACGACAGTCTATGATGCCGATACGGATGTCTACACCAGCTTCACGCAAAATAGTACGATGTCATCGAAAACAATTACGATAGATAGCACCAATAATTCTTTATCGACCATGAAGGATTATATCAACTCAAATGACTTAGGATTATCAGCCTCGATTGTCTATGACGGCACAGATTATCGGCTAGTGCTGGCTTCTGAAAATGCAGGCGCTAAAAATAGTATGGAGATTGTTGTTTCAGGTGATGGTGACGGCAATAACACTGACACCTCAGGCCTTTCGCGGCTTGCTTTCAATTCAAGCACAACCAACACAGCCCAAACCATTAAAGCACAAGATGCAAACCTCACAATAGATGGTTTGGCCATCACCTCAGAGAGTAACAGCATAACGACTGCCATCACAGGTGTAACACTAAACCTCACAGGTACGGATACGAACGCCAAAACACTCACTGTCTCTCGAGATACAAGCGGTATTGCTGATCAAATTAAAACAATGGTTACAAGCTATAATGAGCTTTCAACCTATATTTATGAAGCCACAGACTACAATTTAGCGACAGGCGAAACGGGTGTATTTCAAGGTGATTCCACTATCCGCCTGATGTTCGGCAGTATACGTAATACCATGTTTTCAACCGTTAGCGGCTTCACAGGCGATATTCGAGCACTAGCGGATTTAGGGCTTATTTCTAAGCAATCAGACGGCACGCTGGAACTAGATGAAGATGCGCTAAATACCGCTATTTCAGAGAACTTTACAGATCTTGCAGGCTTATTTGCGCCTTTAGGCAAAATGACTGATTCCAATCTTAAATATGTATCGTCCACAACCGATACGAAAGCGGGAAGCTACGCAATTAATATTACCGCCCTTGCAACCAAGGGTTCTTTTAATGGGGCAGGCGTACTGCCTGTTTTTGGCAGCCTTGCCATTAATGCAGATAATGACGCTTTTACTATTAGTGTTGATGGTACCTCTTCTGGTGCAATCACCCTAACCCAGGGCACTTACACAACAGGTTCCTCTTTAGCAACGGAAATACAGAATAAAATTAACGCCAACACCACACTCACAAGTAGCGGCAAGAAAGTCACCGTTGCCTATAACGCAACAGACAACCGCTTTGATATTACCTCTAAGTCCTACGGCACAAGCTCAACCATTGCTTTTGGCGCAATAGATACCACCACAGCCGCCACGCTTGGGTTTAGCGTGACAAGCGGCACAGCAGGGGTAAACGTGGCTGGCACCATAAATGGCAAAACAGCAACAGGCGCTGGCCAATACTTATTCTCTGATGAAGGCGATTCTAAGGGGCTGAAGCTATCAATAGCAGGGAGCACCACGGGTGACAGAGGCACTGCTACTTTTACACGAGGGATTGCTGATCAGCTACATACACTTTTGGAAGCCTACACGAAAGATGGTGAGATGCTCGATGATAAAGAATCAGGTTATGAAGACTCACTAGAAGACATTGATCTTGCAAAGGAAAACTTAGCAACCAGAATGGCAAAACTTGAAAGTCGGCTACTGGCTCAATTTAGTGTAATGGATGCGCTCGTAAACCAACTTAATAGTATTGGTAGCTTTCTTACCTCTTCACTCAAAAGCCTACCTGGCTATACGAATAAATAATAAGCCAAATAAGTACAACAATTTTGCATAAGTCCTATCGTAGTAACTTATCACTAATCAGTGATGGATCAAATTGATAATTATAATCCAATGGATTACACTCCAATTATTACCATGATCAACGCCTACCGCTCTATTTGCTGACTATTTTTGAAAAAAATGAAAAAAAAATCTAACTAAAACAGAGCGAAACGAACTTGCCAAGCTAGTTGATTTACTCATTACTAAAGCACTGAGGAAAAAACCATGAAAAATGCCTTTGAAAGTATTGCCCAAGGTTTAAATGAGGCCATTGATTTAAATAAGGGAAAGAAAATACCTGCTCGCACACATCGACCCAGCGAAATAGATGTTGCGGCCGTTAGACGTAAATTGGGTTTAACGCAACAGGCCTTTGCTGCCACCTTTCGTATTAGTACTGCCACACTGAGACACTGGGAAAGAGGAGATCGTAAGCCTCATGGTCCTGCGGTAGCACTCCTTCATATCGTAGATAAAGAACCCAAAGCAGCCCTTCGCGCTCTGCGCAGTTGATATCTTTTTTTTAACGCGCAAAAAATAAATATATTAAAATATCTATTAATATTGGTTCAAATTATGCTTGAGCAATCCTAACGAATAAAAAACGTCAGGATATGATCAGCATGTTATTTGATACGGTATTGAAAAATGACGCAGAACAATACACCATTAATCGTGAAAGATATCATCAAAATATACTGGCGCTTTCTAAAACTTTACCTGCTATTAGCCAATTCTATGCACACTTCTGCCCAAAAAATATCCAGTTAGTTCTTGATAATGAGCAACATTTAAACTTAAAAAATAAGGCAGGCTTTATTTATCCTAATAATCCACAAGCTAATTCACACAAACAAGTCGATCTCTATTTTGAAGCGCCTATTCATTTTCAATACACGCCTTATGATGGTGGGAAAATAGAAGATAAGGCCAAATTTTTACATCAATTTCATATCATGCGAATTCACAATTATTTTGTTGAAAATAAGAAATATGCCGAGAGTGCTCAGGCGTTACATCAATATATCCCCACTTTTATCATGCTCGGTATTGGCCTAGGGTATCATCTTGAAAAGATTTTTAATGAGCATGATATCGATGCACTTTTTATCTATGAACCTAATGAAGATATTTTTTATTGGGCTTTACATATCATTAATTTTGCACCTATCCTTGAACATTTTAGCGAAACAGGAAGAAGTATTTCAATTGAAATAGGCGAAGAAAGCGGCCAGTTTATTAATAATATTAAAAAAATATCGAACGATTTAGGCTATCACCTAGCGACACGCATCTATCTTTACCGCCATTATAATACAAAAGAAATTGATGCTATCTTCAGCAGAATTAATCAGGTTATACACAGAACTTTTCAGGGCGGTGGTTTTTTTGAAGATGAACTAATCAGTATCTCTCATACATTGTACAACATTAAAAATAACCCTAATATTCTTATTAAAAATAAGAAAAAGATACTAACACCTGATCGACCTGCCATGATTATTGGTAACGGCCCCTCCCTTGACAAAGAAATTGAATATATTAAAGAAAATCAAAATAACTATGTCATATTTTCTTGCGGTTCTGCGCTAAAAGCACTCTATAAAGCTGGAATTATCCCTGATTTTCAGGTGGAAATAGAGAGAACAAAAATAGTATACGATTGGATTAAAGATATTAAAGATGATGAATATCTAAAAAAAATAATCCTCGTTGGTATTAATGCGCTCTATCCACACTCAGCTGATTTTTTTTCCTCTTTCTACTGGGGTTTAAAAAAAGGCGATGCTGGAACAAATCTTATTTATAAAACCTATGGAAAAGATTATTTTGCTTCTTTTATCCACACAAACCCGACGGTGGTTAATGGGGCTTTTGCAATTGCAAGCTACTTTAATTTTTCTGAAGTAATGCTTTTTGCGGTAGACATGGGTTTTAAAGATCCTTTGCATCACCACTCAAAATATAGTGCTTACTATGAAAAAAGTGGCGAATTTTACAAAGAAAAAGAAAAAATTCAAATGCGTGTTCCCGGTAATTTTGAAAAAGAAGTCTTCACCACTTTAGAGCTTGAACACAGTCGTTTCACGCTAGAAACACAGTTAAAAGAGAATGAAAATATAAAATGTTTTAATACGTCAGACGGCGCGAAAATAGAATCTTCAATCTCTAAGAGATCAAGCGATCTTAAAATAAATTCTTACTTATCCAATAAAAAAGAATTGATCAAAGAGACGATTAATAACTCAAGCGATAAAATAACGGAAGAAAATAAAAATCGTATAAATCACTTCGATTCTTATTTTCTTTCATCGGTTAATGGATTAATTAAACAGCTCTCCATAGCAATAGAAGAATCCATAAAAAATCCGCCCAAAAGCAGAAAAGAGCTAAGCGAATTTTTTCACAAGCAATATCAATTAATTAGAAACATGTCGAATGGCGATATCGATCAAATGCTACACATGCTCTTCAATGGAACAGTTATTGATATGCATGTCACACTATTTTCACACCTAGTCGATATCACCGATGAGAAAGTCTTTAATGCTTTATATTTGAAAAGCAGCGAGTTTTTTAGTGAATATCTCGCCGACATTAAAGAAATAGCAGAAAAAAGATTTCAAACTTTGAATGACGACATGAGTTATGTCAAAACCATGCAAGAAAAATATCAATTACAAGCGGTAATTTAGCTCATGATGAATCAAAAAACAGAAGAAATAATTATAAACAATGAGATGAAAAATCTATTCAAAAAAAACCTAAAAACGCTTAAAGATTTTTTACCTGGCCTTTATAAATATGTTAAAGATTATCAACCGAGCAATATCAAACTAACCAGAGACAATGAAAACTATCTTAATTTAAGATATGCCCATGAGGGAAATTATATCTATCCTGACAATCCTAAAAAAAACTCGCATCTGCAAGTGGATATTTATTTTAATGATCCTCATCGGCTTATTTCGTTATCTGATAAAACACATACACAAAGAGCTTCGTTGTTTTTGCATGAATATCACATCGCAAGATTCCAAAAAATGATGGAAGAAGAATCAAAAACGCTGGATTCATCTTATCAAACGGATCACGACTATATACCTTGCATGGTCATTATCGGTTTTGGGCTTGGCTATCATGTTGAAAAAATTGTCTCAGAACATAACATTGCCAATCTTTTTATTTTTGAGCCTAACTCAGATCTTTTTTATGGCTCTTTATATACGATAGATTTTTACCCTTTCCTAAAAAAATCATCTGACGAAGGACGAAGCCTTACCCTGCAAATTGGAAAAGATAAAAACACCTTTATTAATAATGTGGGTGAAAAACTTTATCGAAGAGGATTGTTTCCGGCTAGTAAAATATATTTTTATCTTCACTATAATAGCGTGGAAGCCAATGAAACGTTTGAAATGATTCGGCAAGTGATCCATCGCATTTTTCAAGGGTGGGGGTTTTTTGAAGATGAATTGATCAGCATTGCACACACCATTCATAATATGAAAAGCAACGGCAAACTATTAAAGAATACTTCTGCCAAAAAAAATAAACTGGATTTTCCGGCTATCATTATTGGAAACGGCCCCTCTCTTGATGAAGAGATTGAATTTATCAAAAAAAATCAGGGACACTTTGTTATTTTCTCATCAGGCTCCTCCTTAAAACCGCTCTATAAAGCAGGGATTATTCCTGATTTTCATGTTGAAATAGAAAGAACCAAAGCCGTATATGATTGGATAATGGATATCAATGATATTGAATACACCAAAAAAATAACCTTTTTAGGCTTAAATACCCTTTACCCAAATACCGCCCCTTTATTTAAAGATTTTATTTGGGGATTAAAAAGTGGCGATGCAGGACAAACGCTGATTGACAGGGTTTATGGAGAAAACACCTTTACCCATTTTGGTCAATGTACGGCAACTGTCGTGAATGGTGCTCTTGAAATGGCGATTTTTTCAGGCTTTAAAAAAATATTCTTTTTTGGTGTTGATATGGGCTTTAAAGACCCGAACTATCATCACTCAAAAAACAGTAGTTACCTTGAAAAGAATAATAAGTTTTTTCAAAAAGAGATAAGGCAGGGCTTAAAATTACCAGGCAATTTTTCACCTGAAATTCACACCAATAATGATATGGATCACAGCCGGTTTTGCCTTGAAGAACAGATTAAAGAGCATGATGATGTTCATTATTTCAACTGCTCAGATGGCGTAAAAATATCGGGCGCCCTGCCCCTAAAGAGTAAAGATATTCAGCTAGAAAAAATTGATTCAAAAGAAAAAACTGATTGTTTAAATAAAATTATTAGCACTCAGGTTACCGACCTTAATATTAGAAACAATAACAAGCTTGATTTTTATTTCAATGAAATGATTAGCGACATCGAAGGTTTTATTAATCTCTTACAAGAAAGCCTGCTTCAATATCCAAAAAATAGGGAAGAATTAGGTTTGTATTTTCTTCAGCAATTCAGCTGGATTCATGATTTAAGACAAAGAGATCCTCTCTTAAGCGTTATGCTCTCAGGCACCGTTAACTATCTGCAAGGCATAATATATGCAGACATGATTAACTTTAGAAATGAAAAAGAATTTGAAAAAGCCATTAAACTTTCTTTTGCTATTTTTAATGATTACTTAAGTGACATGCTGGAACTCATTCAAACACAGCCCCTTACTTTACATGGCGATTATTCGCTCGAATCTTATTTTAAAAAATACAAATTAAATTCACATTAATATAAAAAAGGTTTACGTCATGAGTTTAAATACACAGCATAAAATAACCCAGCATCAAACGATATGTAACGCGACATTTAAACAAAATATGCTTGCATTACAGCAGTTTCTTCCTGATTTATTTGATTATTATCAAAAATATGTGCCAGAAACTTATCACTTAACGGTAGATGCTGATCTTAATCTGAACCTAATCAATAGCAAATTAAACCAGTATATTTACTCTATCGATCCTGTTCAATATACCCACAATAAAGTTGAAGGCTATTTTCAAGCACCCAAAAGATTAGTTTATATACCAGAATCAAAAAAAAATAGAGATAATAGACATCGATTTCTTCATTCTTTTTATATTAATCGCTGTTATGAAGCCCTATCAGCCAAAAAAAAATCAAGCAATATTTCTCAAGATCTTCATCAATATGCGCCTTCTGTTGTTATATTAGGTTTAGGCCTAGGCTACCATATCGAAAAAATGTGTGCCGAACATGAAATAGATACGCTTTTTATTTATGAGCCTGAATCAGACATATTTTATGCAAGCCTTCACACTATAGATTGGCAGCCTATTCTAACGAAAATGTGTGAGCCAGGTAAAAATATTACGATACAAGTTGGAAAAGATCACAATGCTTTTATCAATGTAATCAGCCAATTTCATGCACGAACAGGACATTATGCGGCAACAAGAATCTATCTATATAAACACTATACAAGCGAAGAAATTAATCTGGCAATTGAAAATATTCCTAAAATAATTCACAGAATGTATCAAGGTTGGGGTTTTTATGAAGATGAACTCATTAGCATTGCGCATACCTTGCATAATATTAAAACTGATAGTTTTCTTATAAAACGAAAAGAATTAATAGATAGAAGCAATATTAATTATCCTCCCGCTTTTATTATTGGCAATGGCCCCTCACTTGATAACGATATTGAATTTATTAAAAAAAATCAAAATAAATTTATCCTATTTTCATGCGGCTCAACCTTAAAATCACTTTACAAGCATGGCATTATTCCTGATTTTCACGTTGAAATAGAAAGAACAAAAGATGTTTATGACTGGCTTATAAATATTAATGATTTAACCTATATAAAAAAAATAAGGTTGCTTGGTATTAATAATCTCTATCCTCCGTCCATAAAATTATTTAAAGAATTTATTTGGGGGGGGAAATTTAATGATGCGGGTCAAAAATTAATATATAAAACCTTTAATGATAAATCGCCTGAGACCATAGTCAACTGTAACCCTACCGTTACCAACGGCGCATTGTCTCTTGCAACCACGCTTGGCTTTGATGAAATCTATCTTTTTGGTGTGGATATGGCCTTTAAAGACCCTAAATATCATCACAGCAAAAACAGCGCTTATTTTGAAAAAGAAGGCACTTTTTTTAAAGAGGAAATTCGTGCTGATCTATCTGTTGCGGGTAACTTTGTTGATGAAATAAAAACAAATCTTGAGCTAGACAGCAGCCGATTCTCACTTGAGTGCCAATTAAATTCTCATAAAAATATAAAATGTTTTAACTGTTCAGATGGCGCAAAAATCGCTTTTTCAACAACACTAAAAGCCGCAGAGATTAATCTGGATCGCACGCATTTAGAAAAAGAAGACTTTATAAAAAAAATGTTGGAAGTCAATACTTTTAAATTAAGTGAAACACACAAAGATAAATTGGATCGTCAATTTCATAAATCCTACCTTAACATTGAAAGTTTGATCGAACTTCTTAAAATGAGCCTTGAAACTTATCCT
Source organism: Klebsiella pneumoniae (assembly GCA_945860125.1). Classification (GTDB taxonomy): domain Bacteria; phylum Pseudomonadota; class Gammaproteobacteria; order Pseudomonadales; family CAMAPQ01; genus CAMAPQ01. Next base: position 36,903 of record CAMAPQ010000010.1, on the reverse strand, counting down.
AAAAATAGGGTTGAACTTGGTTTATTATTCAATCAGCAATTCAAATGGATAAATGAGATGAATGAGAAAGATTCACTCTCAGGCGGTATGCTGCTGGGCACTCTGAATTATATGCAATCCTGTATTTTTTGTAACATGGTTGATATCACAGACGAAGAAAATTTTAAAGAATTAATTCCAGAAGCTTTCCAATTTTTGACTGATTATCTTAATGACATGCTAGAAATAACTCAAAAGCATTATTTAGCATTAGATAGTGAAATTGATCTAATACCTTACTTTGATAGAGCAGATAATAAAAGGAATCTAGCATGAATAATTATTCAACAAAAAAAATCACACTTCTACAAACGCTAGCCGATGCCACTTTTAATAACAATTTAAATGCATTAAAACAGTTTATGCCAGAAGTATTTGAATATTATAAAAACTATATTCCAAAAAACTTTCAACTCATTGTAAATGAAAAAAATAATATTAATTTAAGAAATTTATCTTCTAATACAACTATGTATCCAGGAAATCCGATTAATGACTGTCATTCTCAAGTGGCTCTTTTTTTTCAAAAACCTAAAAGATTTTGTTATCTGCCAGACATTGACGAAACAGAAAAAAGTGAACATCTTTTTCTGAATAGTTTTCATATCACAAGATGTCAAAAAATCATAAAAGAACAGTTAAAATCAAAAAATAGCATTAATAAAACAGTTGATATACACGATTATATTCCATCAATGATTATTATTGGAGCGGGTCTTGGCTATCATATTGAAAAACTATATAACGAACATCATATTGATGAGCTTTTCATTTTCGAGCCTGATAGCGATGTTTTTTATGCTTGTCTTCACACTATTAACCTCTACCCTATCCTTAAAAAATCAACAGAAGAAGGAAGAAGCCTAACACTTCAAATAGGCAATAGTAGCGATTCTTTTATCAGCACCATTCAACTGAAACTGGAAGAGAAAGGGTTGTTTTCATCAAGCAGAATATATATCTATAAACATTATGATAGCGCTGAGGCAAATGATACCACTGTGAAAATTCAAAATACGCTACATCGCATCTATTTTGGGTGGGGATTTTTTGAAGATGAACTTATTGGTATTTCACATACGTTAAATAACGTTAAAAACAAAGGCAGAATTTTAATAAAAAATGAGGTGGGTAAACTACCCAATCATAATCAAATACTACCTGCGCTCATCATTGGCAATGGCCCCTCTCTTGATCAAGAAATTGAGTTTATAAAAAATAATCAAAATAAATTTATCCTTTTTTCATGTGGATCAGCGTTAAAACCACTTTATAAGGCAGGGATCGTTCCTGATTTTCATGTCGAAATTGAACGAACAAAATCAGTATACGATTGGATTATGGATATAAATGACTTGGAATATACAAAAAAAATAAGGTTGCTCGGTATTAATACACTATATCCTGATACCGCCCCTCTTTTTAAAGAATTTATTTGGGGATTCAAAAGCCAGGACTCAGGAAAGATATTATTTGATCAAACCTATCAACAAGCATCGTTTGCACATTTTTTATATTGTCATCCGACCGTTGTCAACGGCTCTCTTTCAACAGCACTTTCTCTCGGGCTTAAAGAGATTTATCTTATCGGCACGGATATGGGCTTTAAAGATGCCTCCTATCATCACTCTAAAAATAGTAGTTACCTTGAAAAAGAGAGCCCATTTTATCAACAAAAAATGAAGTATGACATGGTGTGTGCAGGTAATTTTTCTGAAAAGGTATATACCAACCAGGATTTTGATTACAGCCGACATGTATTAGAAATTCAGTTACAGGCTCATCCTGAAGTGCAATGTTTTAACTGTTCGGATGGCGCAAAAATACAGTTAACCACACCAATGCGAACTGCAACTATTAGCAAAAAAGAGTTTAGCGATGAAGCTAAAAATTTCACCATAGAAAATCTAATTTTAAATTGTTCTGTAGAAACAACCAGCCTTGATAAAATTAGAACAGATCAGGCTATAGATGAGCTTAAGGAAAGTAGCCATAACTTTATTCAACTACTCCAAGAAAGTTTGAGTCATCAACCTAAAAACAGACATGAGTTAAGCCTGCACTTTCAACAGCAATTTTCTTGGGTTAAGCGCCTGAAAGAAACGAATAGAGCGCTTTATATCATGACGGTGGGCACGGTTAACTCTATGCAATCTATTATTTATTCGAACCTGTTAAACGTGAGAGATGAATCAGATTTTATTGCCTGTATTGAAAAATCTTTTGCTGTTTTTAATGATTATTTGAATGATTCAATTAAAATTTCTGAAAAATACTTTCAAGGAGAACATAAAATGATTTGTCTTGAAGATTATTTCAAAAATTATGAATAAAAATCTGATTAAAAATGAAGGGAATAATGATATAAAATCGGGTAAAAATATACTTAAAAAAAATCTCAAAAATTTTGAGCATTTTTCCCCTAGCATCTTTAATACTTTTAAAAACTATACGCCGAATAAAATTCAGTATAAAAAAGATAGTAATGATCAAATTAATCTATTTGATACAGAATATAATGAATTTATTTATCAAAACCCCATTCAAGATTCAATAGCTCAAGCGCATCATTTCTTTAAATCACCTACGCGCTTTATATATGAAGCAAAGACTGAGGGAAGCTTAGATAACCCTCGGTTTATTCATACTTTCCATCTCTCAAGATGTAACCGTATCATACAAGAAAATAATGGGTTTTTCTCTTGTACACCACCCCAACATGAGATTATTCCAAGCTTAATTTTGGTAGGCATTGGATTAGGCTATCACTTAGAAACATTATGCAATGAACACAACATAAATCATCTTTTTATCTATGAGCCAGATCCTGATATTTTTTATGCTGCAATGCAGACGATTAATTTTGAACCTTTACTCAAGCTATTTTCAAAAAAAACAAAGAGTATCACTTTAACTGTGGGAGGAGCATGCAACGACTTTATTAATAATATCTATTTTTCATTTCTAAGAATTGGTTATTTTTATGCGACAAAACTTTATTTATACCGTCATTTTAATACAGATGAATCTAAATATATAGATGAAAAATTAAATGAAGTGATCCATAGAATGTATCTTGGTTGGGGATTTTATGAAGATGAGTTAATAAGTATTTCACATACCATTCACAATCTTGAAAAGCCGATGAGGTTTATCAAAGAAAAGAGTACTAAAAACTTATCCACTCGAGAAAACCTATCTAACATAGAAAACTTACTTATTTTAGATAACTTACTAGTTATGATTATTGGTAATGGTCCTTCATTAGATGAATCTGCTGAATTTATAAAAAAGAATCAAGAAAAATTTATTATTTTTTCATGCGGATCAACACTTACATCACTCTATCAATACGGTATTACGCCAGATTTTCACGTAGAAGTGGAAAGAACAAAAGATGTGTTTGACTGGCTAAAAAATATTGACGACTTAAACTACACAAAAAAAATAAAATTGCTCGGTTTTAATAATTTATATCCTCACTCAATAGATTTATTCGGCACATTTATCGCAGGATTAAAATCAAATGATGCAGGGCAACAATTGCTATCCCAATGTGATCAACAGCTCAAGGTATTTAATCACGGCAATCCCACCGCGGTTAATGCGGCAGTTGCACACGCGATAGAACTTGGATTTAAAAAAATAGTCTTATTTGGTGTTGATATGGGTTTTAAAAATGCGACTTACCATCATTCAAAAAAGAGCGCTTATTTTCAAGCTGACAGCACTTTTTTCACCAATGAGATTCAAGCTGACAGGTGTATTCCTGGTAATTTTTGCGATCACATCCATACAAATCAAGCGCTAGATTACAGTCGGTTTGCACTAGAAAACCAGTTAAAAGAAGCATCTGATGTCACCTGCTTTAACTGTTCTGACGGCGCAAAAATAGCTAATACAACGACCCTTTCAGCAGAAATATTAGAAATGCCCCCCAGTGAGAATCAAAAAGAGGCTTTCATATTAAGTCTGGTTGAATCAAGAACCATGCAATGCCAAAAAAAAGACAAAAAAATATTTGAAAATCACTACAGTGCGCTGCGTCTTCAGATAAAAGAAATCATTCACCATCTCAAACAATATCTATTAATATCTTCTGAAAATATTGAAGAGATGATTTTGTGCTTTGATAGTCAAATCAAATATCTTGCCGAAAAAAGCAAAAATAATCCTCTTATCTCTACCATGCTTGCAGGTTCAATCCATTATATGCAAACTACTATTTTCTCAATCATGCTTGACGTGTATAAAAAAGATGATTTTCAGAGACTCTCATCTTATTTTTTTTACATCTTCCTTGATTATCTTGATGATATGTTAAAAATTACCGAAAATAATCATCTATCATTAGACAAAGAAATAAATATTCACTCTTTTATTCAAAGGTATAACAAAAATGTTTAATGGGAAAAAGATATTAATAACGGGTGGAACAGGCTCTTTTGGTAAAGCTTTTAGTAGAATGCTCCTTGAAAAATATAAGCCGGAAAAAATTATTATTTATTCTAGAGATGAATATAAGCAATTTGAAATGCAAAAAGACTTTCCAGAACCAAATATGCGCTTTTTTATTGGCGATGTTAGAGATGTTAGTCGCTTGACACTTGCGATGAGAGATATTGATTATGTTATTCATGCGGCAGCGCTAAAACAAGTACCCGCAGCAGAATATAATCCTATGGAATGTATTAAAACGAATATACTCGGCGCTCAAAATGTCATTGATGCAGCGCTTGAAAATAAAGTTGAAAAAGTGGTGGCGCTCTCTACAGATAAAGCGGCTAATCCCATTAATTTATACGGCGCAACTAAACTTGCCTCTGACAAACTATTTGTTGCCGCAAATAATATTGTGGGTAATCTGCCCACTCGTTTTTCTGTTGTAAGATACGGCAACGTGGTAGGTTCTAGAGGATCTGTCGTACCCTTCTTTCTTGAACTTATTAAAAAAGGTGAAGCTGAAATACCCATCACAGATGCAAGAATGACACGATTTTGGATTACCCTAGAACAGGGGGTAAATCTTGTTATCAAAACAATTTATCGTATGCAAGGTGGAGAAGTATTTATTCCTAAAATTCCCTCCGTGAGAATTACCGACCTTGCTAACGCAATGGCACCAGATAAAAAAATAAAACTCATTGGCATTAGGCCGGGTGAAAAAATTCATGAAATCATGTGTCCTGAAGACATGGCTCATCACACACTTGAATTTCATGATCATTTTGTAATTACACCGACCATCTCTTATTCTGCCCTTATTAATTACACAATTAATCGTTTAGGAGAAGAAGGTAAAAATGTGGAAGAAGGCTTCCAATATCATTCAGGAAATAATCCTCATTTTCTCAATACTGAAGAACTTAACGATTTAAATGAAAAATGCATATGCCAGTAATTCCCTATGGAAAACAGAGTATCTGCGAAGAAGATATACAGGCCGTTGTAGAAGTTTTACGCTCAGACTATCTAACGCAAGGCCCTAAAATTGAATTGTTTGAGCGGGCACTTACTGAAAAACTAACGGTTCCCTACGCTATTGTTGTATCAAATGGCACCGCCGCTTTACATTTAAGTTGTATAGCGCTTGATATCAAAGAAGGCGATATTGTATGGACCACACCCATCAGCTTTGTTGCCAGTATTAACTGTGCACGTTACTTAAATGCACGTGTTGATTTTGTTGATATTAATCGTAAAACGCATAATTTATCGATTGAAGCACTTGAAGAAAAACTTATTGAAGCGCAGAAAAAAAATGCCTTACCAAAACTTTTAATTGTCGTACATTTTGCGGGCATTCCTTGCGAGATGAAAGCAATTAATGCCTTATCAAAAAATTATGGCTTTAAAATTATTGAAGATGGTTGTCACGCACTGGGCGCAAAATATGAAACAGACTATATTGGAAAATGCACCTATTCTGATATATGCCTTTTTAGCTTTCATCCGGTTAAAAATATAACTTCTGGTGAAGGCGGCGCAATTGTCACAAAAAGTGAAGCCATCGCTAAAAAAATAAAACGGCTTAGAACTCATGGTATTACCCGAGATCCGCTTGATATGCATCATAGCGCACCTGGCGAATGGTATTATGAAATGCTAGATCTTGGCTTTAATTATAGAATGACAGATATGCAAGCTGCGCTTGGTATTTCACAACTGAAACGGCTTGATCTGTTTATTGAAAAAAGACAACTTTTAGCAGCAAGATATAAAGAAAAAATTATTAATTGTTATATTAAGCATCCCTACGCACCCACCAACACATCACCTGCTTGGCATATCTATCCCATTGAAATAAAAAGTAACTGCCCGCTTAGTCGCGAGGCTATTTTTAAGCATTTGAGAGAAAAAGATATTGGTGTTCAAGTGCATTATATCCCCATTCATACGCATCCTTACTATCAACAAATAGGCTTTAAATGGGGAGATTTCCCTCATGCTGAAGCCTATTATGCTAAAACACTAACGCTACCGTTATATCCTAACTTGAAAGAAGAAGAGCAAGACTACGTGATCTGTACATTAGAAAAGTTCTTATCTTAAAAATGAATAATTTATTAAAAAAATTAGCTTTAGGCACCGTTCAATTTGGCGTACCCTATGGTATATCTAATAAAAATGGCCAACCTAATAAACAACAGGTTTTAGAAATATTAAAATGTGCACATAATATAGGTATAAGACTATTAGATACAGCACCTGCTTATGGTGAAAGCGAAAAATTACTAGGTGAATTAAAAGATCATTTCCAGCATGATCCTTTTTTACTTATTAGCAAACTTATAAAAACAGATCATGCTAACCTATCTAAAAAAACGATTGATCAAATTCGAAGAGGGTTTTTTGAAAGCCTTACAAAACTTAATCAAGAATCAATAGAAGGTGTGCTCATTCATGCGCCAGAAGCACTAAAAAAAGAAGGTTCAGATTTACTTATTGCATTATTAATAGAACTTAAAGAAGCGAAATATATTAAAAAATTAGGCGTTTCTATTTATGACATGGAAGAAGCTGAATATATTATAAACAGCATGCCATGCGATATTATACAATTACCCTTTAATCTTCTTGATCAACGCGCAACACAGCAAAACATACTCACACGGCTAAAAAAAAATCATATAGAAATACATGTTCGCTCAGTATTTTTACAAGGTTTACTGCTAATGGCGCATTCAACCATACCAACCTATCTACAACCACTTATTTCTTCTCTTAACTACATTCAAAATCTTACTATTGAAAATAATATTTCCATGCAACAATGCGCCATTCAGTTTGTCGCTTATCATCAAGAAGTAGATTATATTCTCATAGGCATAAATGAAATTAGTGAACTTGAGAAAATTATATTGCACTCAAACGAGAACATTCCGCTAGCCTTAATAAACAAGATTAAAGAAATTAAGATACCCAACCAAACATTGATTGATCCTAGAACATGGAAAAAATAACAAGTTTATCTGCTCATATATTTTTTAGAGTAGACGCGACACCTTTAACAGGCGCCGGCCACTTTAGCCGCTGCTTGTGCATTGCTGACAAATTAATTCAAATGAATGCTGTCGTTTATTTTTTGTGCCGAAAACTACCTGTTTTTTATGCTGATATTCTGAAAAATCATCACATTAACTATATTGCGCTTGAGTCGAAAGATACCAATGAATCTCCACCAAACGAACAAACATTAGTCCATAGCCACTGGTTAGAAGTGAGCCAACAACAAGATGCCTTAGATACAATCAATGCAATCAGACTTAATGTAAAAGTGGCTGATTGTCTTATTATTGATCACTACGCTTTAGACGTTCACTTTGAACAAATGATCAAAAATTACACGAAAAAAATTGTTGTTATTGATGACTTAGCGGATAGAAAACATGACTGTCATATCTTAATAGATCAGAATAATACAGATGAAAAACGTTACGAAAAAAAAATACCCTCGACTTGCAAGCAGCTTCTTGGCTCTTCATTTTGTATTTTAAGAGATGAGTTTATTGAAGCGAAAAAAAACTTTTCTTATAACTTTGAAAACGCAAAAGATATCCTTATTTTTATGGGTGGTGCCGATGCCGCTAATGTCACATTTGATGTTGTGCAGTCATTAAGTAAAGCAGATTATATGCGCTGTCATTTAAAAGTGATTATTGGTGCATTAAACCCTCATGCTGAACAAATAAAATGGCTGTGCGATAAAAAACATATTCCACTTTTTATTCATGTTGAAAATATTGCAGAACATCTTAAAACAACAAAATTAGTCATTGGTGCCAGTGGTATTAGTGCATGGGAACGCTGTTTTCTGGGTATTCCAAGTTGTATTATTACCATTGCGGATAATCAAATTCCGATCGCTCATATTCTGGAAGAGAAAGAATCAACTGTTTACATGGGTAAACATACTGAGATTAATTGGGAAGTTTTTAATAAAAAAATTCAGTCGCTTTATTACAATACCGCACTACTTTCACAGCTCTCCAAAAATGCCCAAAGCCTCGTGGATGGCCTTGGGGTTTTAAGAATGGCTCAACATTTAGTGTAAAGCTAAAAACTACCTTTTATTAAATTGCCGTATCAACATGATAGAAGTATCAACGAGAGATAATGCTTTATCCCTAATAAATACCTCTATTTTTTCAAGAGGAATAATTTCAAGCTCATCATATTCTTCCGTTGCTTTCTCCCGATGAGCGCGCAGAATCATTTCAGCAGAAAGCATTGAGGTCATAGAGATGCCGATCTCTATGACGTGAGAGACGTTATCTTCAATCAGACAGAAGGGTAATACGTTTGAAACTAGATCACGATGAATACCCGTTTCTTCTTGTAATTCAGTCAAAAGCTGTGCACGGCAATCAATTGTTCCTTGAGTTATTTTACTAGCATCTATGCCGCCAGAGGGCACCAACTCCCATAACCCTGCATCTTGCGTTACGCTGTTTGCACGTTTGCCAAAAACAAGGCCGTCAGCACATTCTAGCAATCCGGATACAGCAACGGACCTTATTTGTAATGGCTCAAAAAGAGCGGGACAAGCTCGCTGTGCAATTAGGTGGCGATACTCAAGGATACGTCCTAGAATTTGCTCTGGGGAGATTTTAATCGCCGACAAAATATTGCCATTAAACAGCGTTTTCCCACGACTTTGTTGTTCAGCCTGCCACAAGCGGTCAACTTCAGTATTGATTTCTTTAGACAGGAAAAGTGGTTCATCAACGACCAGAATAGACGCAGAAGGGAAGAAAGAATGGACTGAAAGCATAAAGCGTCCTTGTTGGTTTTAAAAAAAGGCAAGCTCAAATAGCTCATTTAAGGATAGTGAAATGGATTTACACGACATTAAACAGCACTGGCAAAACTCCGCTAAAGAACATGGAACCAACCTGAAAGCGACAACCAAAACTTCGTCAGCAAAAGCGATGGAGCTAGATGCCCTTTCCAGAGTATTTTCAGACATTGAACAGCACTCAGAATACACATTAAATATTCTTGAGGTGGGCTGTGGTAACGGTCAAAATTGCCTGCACTTAACCGAGGCTTATCCAAAAGCTTCCTTCACAGCAATTGATTTTGTTGAAGAAATGATTGCTGCTGCTAACTCCATTAAAGTTGAAAAAAATATTCCTGACAAACGTCTTATTTTTCAGGTTGGCAATGTTCTAGCATTGTCTTTACCTCATTCATTTTATGACATTGTTTTTACTGTGCGCTGCCTGATTAATCTTAATACTGATGTTCTACAACAAAAAGCAATCGCCTCTCTCGCTCAACATGTAAAACCAGGCGGTTATTTGATCATGATTGAAAACAGCCAACAGACTTACGCTGCACAGAATCAAGCACGAAGTAGCGTTGGCCTTCCCGAGCGAACGCCGGCTGAATTCAACCATTTTTTTGATGAAACAACCCTGCTCCCTTTCTTGCCCTCTGCAGGATTGGAGCTGGTTGATATTGAAGATTTTATTAGCCTGCATGATCTTGTCCTTTATGTGCTGGTGCCGATGATCAATGAAGGAAAAGTAGATTATGAGCATTCCCTCGTTACTGCGGCAACGAATCTCAATCAAGCCTTATCTGCTGTTAAAAAAAATTCCGTCGGTGCATTTGGTCAAAATCGTTTATATAAATGTAAAAAAACAGGTTAAGTTATGACGACAAATAATCCACTCAATTCAGGGCATGTTTACATCATTGCAGAAGCAGGTTCTAACTGGCGGATGGGAACCCCACAACGCGATTTGGCCATGGCCCGCGCACTCATTGACGTCGCCATTGAAGCAGGCGCGAATGCCGTTAAATTTCAAACCTATAAGCCAGAAACGGTTTATGTTAAAAATGCAGGACACAGCAATTATCTAGCTGAAGCAGGAATAAAAGAGGATATTTTAGATATTTTTTCTGATTTATCTATGCCGTATGACATGGTTCCTAAATTAGCTGAATACTGCAAAAAAGGCGGCATTGATTTTATGTCAACGCCCTTTTCACCCGCTGATTTTGCTGTAATTGATCCCTTTGTTAGCGTACACAAAATTGCTTCTTATGAAATTAGCCATATTCATCTTTTGCATTTGGCGGCTCGCTCAGGAAAGCCTCTGGTTTTATCTACCGGGGCAAGTAATGAAGAGGATATTGCCTGGGCCGTTAAAACCTTTCAGGAGGCGGGGGGGATGGATCTGTGTTTACTGCAATGTACGGCAAAATATCCAGCGCCGATGTCAAGCCTTAACTTAAAAACTATTCCATGGCTTTCCTCTCGCTTTGGTGTTTTATCCGGGCTTTCTGATCACAGCAGAGAACCGGCAGTCGCACCTGTTATAGCCGTTGCCTTAGGCGCACGTGTGATCGAGAAACACTATACGTTACAGAATAAATTACCAGGACCTGATCACTCTTTTGCCCTCACCCCGCCTGAGTTAGCACAAATGATTAAAGAGGTACGTCTAGCAGAGGAATCTTTGGGGGATGGCGTAAAAAAAGTGCTCGCACCGGAAAAAGAGCTTGCTTTATACGCAAGAAGAGGCTTACAAGCCATAAAAAACATAGCGGCAGGTGAAGTATTACATGAAGGGAAAAACTTCGAAGTTTTGCGACCTGGTCAACAATTACTGGGTTTACACCCCCGATATTTGACTCAAATTGAAGGGAAAGTTGCTGTACGTACTATTGCCGAAGGCCAAGGATTAGCTTTTGAAGATATTGCCTATTAGCCGGCCCTGCGCATTATTATTCGATTTAGACGGCACGCTGGCTGATAGCTTGTGGGTGATGCGTGCTGCCTATACTGATTTTCTTAAGTCATTTGAGATAAGCGCGACCGATGCGGAGTTTGAAGCTTTAAATGGGCCACCGCTAAAGGAAGTCGTGCATCGCCTGAAACTTATCCATCAGCTTAAAGCCAATGAAAATTTACTTCTGAAAAATTATAATCAATTTATCGATAAAATTTATCGTGAAGTCAAACCTTCACAAGGCGCACAAGCATTGCTACAAAAAGCAAAAGATAATCACTGTTCTATCGGCATCGTTACCTCAAACTCTGCCAAACGCACGCAGCTCTGGCTTGAGATGGTGAACTTATCGCACTTTATTGATTTTATTGTATCTGGCGATGAACTACTTTATGGAAAACCGCATCCAGAACCTTATTTAAGTGCCATTCAAAAGACAGGCTGTAACGCACAAGATATCATTGCCATAGAAGACTCACCGCAAGGAGCACAATCAGCAATTGCTGCTGGCCTACACACTGTAGGCCTCACCCAGCAGAATAACCAACATCATGTACACTTATTAAAAGAAACTCACCCCTTTAGCACCTTAGAACAACTTTCCTATTATTTGTGGCCTTGAAATAGAAGGCTTTAAAAAGCCCAGGGTCAAATCATTTAAAAATTTTCAACAAACATCTGCTGAAACATCTCGATGATACGTTTCACAGTGGGGCGATTTACGTGTCGAAAATCTGGTTCCCACGCATTTTTTGAACAATGCATGACCAGCTCATAACTAGGCAAATAATAGACACCTTCATTTCTTGCCATAAACTCTTCAGCAACCACTCTTAACACCGCTTTCGAGTGACAATTTGCTGACACAATGTGATGCTCCTCAGCCCTGCCTGTTGCAAGAAAGGGAATAGGCGACAAAGTGACCACTAATTTAAAGTCAGGATTATGCTCCCGAATAATATCTAAAAATCTTTGCAAGTAAGTTAAGTTTTCTTCAACCGTTAATGTCTTATGTTTAAGATAAGGATATAAAGCAGGTCGTGGATTGCGCGACATAAATGTACCGTCTTCCACAAACTGCCAACATTCATTTAAACCTAAAGTAATAATAAAAACTTTACACGTTAAGAAAGCTTCACGCACAGCACTGATATGTTTTTCGTAATCTCTAAGATAAGATTCTTTATTAATAAAAAAAACATTCTCACGATACGGATCAAAATATAAACCACTGGCACCTGTTTCAAGTAAATCGTTATAAAGAATTTTTTGAAAATCAAATTTACCAAAAGCTTTTTCAGCAAGCTGCATAAAACTTGGGGAGTTAAACATAATGCCCCAATTAGCACAAAATTTAACATACGGATCCCCCGCGTTATAACCATCAACAATCACGCCCAATGAAGGATCATCATTTTTTTCAGTTATAACATAATTAAAATCTGCTTTTTGTAGCTCTTCTGCTATTTCAAAAGCAAAACAACTTCCTGCTGAACCAACAGGCGTTTTTTTAGTCATGATAGGACTTTTTTTCACATAGGGGAGCATATCAAACAAATTAAGAGGATTAGACTCTGAGGTGGGATCAGGCCAAAAAACAGCATTAGGATCAGGCTTATTGTATGCTGAGTAAAGGATACGATTATTAAATGCACGCTCTTTAAAAGTCAGTAATCTCCTATAATTATCCATTAATTTCAAGCCCGGCGCTTCAAGCTCAAGCAAACTCTTTTTAAAGGAATTTTCGATCACCTTAACGATAATATCAAGCTTACAAAAACTAGAGAGAGTAGGGTCTTGTCGAACAAAATTCTCATAAAATTCATCCGCTACGGCTTTATCATCAAAAATCGTATCAAGTATATATTTTAAATATTTTTTTGTGGTGATATCGCCATTTCCATCAACTTGTACAATGGTTTCATTGTCATTTTTTTTGCTCTTTTCATCCATTGTTTTTAAAAAATTAAAAAAATTAATGAATTGATAAGAGCCATAAGTAGGTAAATTTGAAGCATTAAAAACTTCTTTCCAATGGTACGGAGAAGGCACAATACAAATATGCAATACATGCCGAGAAGCCTTGGGTGGAGAGCCTCGATGCAAAATATTGGCAGGTGAAAAAATTAATCCATCCCCTGCTTTTAACTCATAAGCATATTCTTTATATTCAACATTGTGATGCTCAACCAAAGGTTTAACATCCTCTTTTCTATCTTTAAGCATGCAAAAAACATAACCTACTTCTTTTAATTTTTCTGTCACTTGTTTCGTTGAAAAAATAGTGTTTCCACCATGTTCAGCCATATCATTCAGATAAATCATAATTTTAATATGTTCTTTTGGCCCACCATCGCAATGCCACTTAAACGAGCAATTATCTTTGGTATTTTCAGGCGTATCTTCTGAGAAGTTATACCAAACGGGCATATATTCACTGCCAAACTCAGCAATAATACGCTGATCAATTTGCTCATTGAAAACCGCTTCAAGCAAATTTAAAACACCTTCTCTTGTTTGAAAATAGTTGCCGCCTTCTTGTCTGTGCTGAATAATTTGGCGCGCTATTTCTCGTGGTAATAAACCATCCATCTTTTCAAAACCAATTTCAGTTAGGCCGCAACTTAATATCTCATTATGACGTTTAAAATTGCTTTTAGACCAATCATGCAGAAGGCCATACTCTAAACCATGATCAAATGTTCTACTGATGAATAAATCTCCATGCTCTAAAAGATTATATTCTTGGGAACCTATTTCTTCTTTTTTAAAAACTAACATGCTTTTATCCACCTAATATATAAATCATTTTACTTAAATAATTGTCAGTGCACTTTTTGTATAAATCTTAAAAGAACTATTTTAAATGCAAAAAATAATCCATAACTAATCCATAAATAGTCATCTAGAAAATAGGAATATTGTTTGCATAAAAATAGATATGTAAAAGTTAAATAATCGATATAGTGGATATACAGAAGATGGAAAAACAAAAAAATGTCTTTCTAAAGGGTGAAGGCGATGAATGGTATAGAAGAAATGAACAGGCAATTGATAACAACAAAGAGCATGACCCCGTTATTAAATTACTTGATCTATATCAGATCGCACCAAAATCTGTATTAGAAGTAGGATGCAGTAACGGATGGCGCTTAGACGCTATTCAACAAAAAAATAACAGTATTTGTTTTGGTATTGACCCTTCACAAGAGGCAATTCAAGCAGGCAAAAAGCGGTTCAGCGCACTTCAACTTACTCAAGGCGCTGCCGACAAACTTGAATTTGAAAATAATGCTTTTGATCTTATTATCCTAGGCTTTTGTTTATATTTATGTGATAGAGATGATTTATTTAAAATCGCCTCAGAAGTAGATCGCGTATTGGCAGATAATGGGGTGATTGCTATTTATGATTTTTACAGCACTATCCCTTATTTTAATCGATATCAATATCAAGATGGCATTCACAGCTACAAACTATGCTATGAAAATATGTTTTGCTGGAATCCTAACTATCGCAAAATATGCTCAATGAATTTTTCACATGATAAAAAAATGAGTCTTAATATTAATAAAGATGACGAAGTAAATGTTTCTTTACTAAAAAAAGAAAAAAGTAGCGGCTATATTGCTAACCCATATAAATAGGACTTACGCAAAATTGTTCCAGCAAGGCGTCACGATGAAGACAGTACAAATTGTACGGCGAAGCAGGACAACAAAGCTGGGCAGCTTTGCATAAGTCCTAATAAAAACCAAACCATATAAAAATAGGCTACTTTCTATATGATTTTACTGATAATTCAAGCGCGTTTATCCTCTACTCGTCTACCTGGCAAGGTACTAAAATCACTCTTAGATAAACCCATGCTACAAAGGCAGATAGAACGTATTCATTTTGCCAAAAATTTTGACAAAATCGTCGTCGCCACAAGCAATGATCCTTCAGATGATCCTATTGAACAGTTTTGCAAAAAAATAGCGGTTTACTGCTACAGAGGATCGCTAGATGATGTGCTTGACCGTTTCTATCAATGCGCATTAAGACATCAAGCGAAACATATTGTACGTATTACAGCAGACTGCCCTTTAATTGATCCTGAAATTATTGATCAAGTGATTCAAGAGCACCTATTGCAACATAATGATTATACGAGCAACGTAGGAATTGAAACGTATCCTGATGGATTAGATGTCGAAATATTGACATTTAGTGCGCTAGAAAAATGTTGGACTGAGGCAAAAAAACCCTCTGAAAGAGAACATCTTACTTCTTATATAAGAAGCAACCTCAGCTTATTTAAAACAAGCAATATAGAATCAAAAATAAATCGCGCGCATCACAGATGGACAGTTGATCATGAGGAAGATTTCTTGCTTGTTGAAACAATCTACAAGCATTTACTAAAAGATAATATACGATTTACATCAAATGATATTTATCTACTTTTAGAAAAAAACCCCCAAATGATGGCAATCAATAAAAATCATCAAAGAAACGAAGGTTACTTTCTATCCCTTAAAAAAGAAAATGCACCACAAAAAAATTCAACCCTTAACTTGTAGCAATAACATATATAAAATCATGGAATATGATAATGACAAGATCTTTTAAAGCCTCTGAAGAAAGACTAAAAAAAACCCTACCTATCATTCCGCTTGCCTCGCAAACATTTAGTAAAAGCCATATACAATTTCCGGAAGGTTTTTCTCCTTTGTTTTTAGAAAGAGGCGATGGTGCTGAGGTGTGGGATGTAGATGGAAATAACTATATTGATTTTATCTGTGCACTTGCGAGCATTATACTAGGCTATTGCGATATAGATGTAGATGCAGCCGTCGTGAAACAGATGAAAAAAGGGGTTAGTTTTAGCCTTTCACACCCTTTAGAGTTGGAACTTGCTGAGAAACTAACCTCTATTATTCCCTGCGCTCAGATGGTTCGTTTTGGTAAAAACGCAACCGACTCAACCACAGGTGCCATTCGTTTAGCCCGCGCTTTTACCAATAAACAACATATCCTATCTTGCGGTTATCACGGCTGGAATGACTGGTATATTGCAGGCACAACTAGAAATTTGGGCATACCCTCAGAACTTACCTCACTGATTCATAACTTCCAATATAACGATATTGCTTCACTTGAAAAAAGATTTTCTGAGTATGAAAATCAAATCGCCGCCGTTATTATGGAACCAATGAATTTTGTTTTTCCATCCGATGATTTTTTAAACAAAGTTGAATTACTATGCAAAAAAAATAATGCTTTGCTCATTTTTGATGAAACCATTACCGGTTTTCGATTTGGTCTGGGGGGGGCACAGGCGCATCTCAACGTTACACCAGACTTAGCTGTTTTTGGTAAAGCGATTGCTAATGGTTATCCTCTCTCTGCTTTAGTTGGTCGTGCCGATATAATGCAGCTATATGAGCACGTTTTTCTTTCTTCTACTTTCGGAGGTGAAACGCTATCAATCGCAGCAGCACTGGCTACAATTGATAAACTCGAAAAAAATAAAATTCCTGAAAAAATTTATGAAACAGGCACAGCACTGTCGCAAAAACTGAAAGCATTAATTACAAAATATCATCTTCAGAATGAAATTGAGCTTATTGGTCATCCCTCTTGGTTGTGTATGAAATACTTAAAAGATGCCGATTTTAAAATAAAGACTTTTATTGCTTACAGCATGATAGCGCAAGGGATACTTATACAACTTACACATAATTTAAGTGCAAGCCATACAGACGAACATATTCGTATCTTAATGGCAAGTTATGAGCATACTTTTCAGCTGTTACAGAATGCTCTACAATCTGGTTCAGTTGATGATATTCTTCCCTGCCCACCCGTGCAGCCTATATTTAAAATTCGTTAATATCATCCACACTATTTTATTTATTAAAAGTTTTAAAAGTATCTCATGAACACTTCCATTCGTTTTTTTGGTGCCGGTAATATGGCAACCGCTTTATTAAAAGGCCTCATAACACGCGGCTTTCAATGTGAAAAAATAGCATTAAGCGATCCTAATGCTCATCAGCTTGAATTTTTATCTTCACAATATCAAGTTAAAACAACGCCGAAAAATACTGAATTCATAACAGGCTTTGATGTCTTTATTTTGGCAGTTAAGCCACAAATCGTCATGCCTTTGCTGGATGAAATTAAACAGGCGTTACCTAGTGAAGCACTTGTGATCTCGATTGCTGCTGGCATCACGATAAAACAGATTACAGATAAAATAGGCAATCACTGGCCGGTTGTACGATGCATGCCAAATACACCCGCTATTGTCCATGCAGGCGCAACAGCACTTTATGCAAATGAGGCTGTGACTGAAAAACAAAAAAAGCGTGCTCATACAATTATGAGTGCAATTGGAATGAATATATGGCTTACGCAAGAAGAACAACTGAATGCTGTAACCGCGTTATCTGGCAGTGGACCTGCGTATTTTTTTCTTATCATGGAAAAAATGATTGAAACAGGGATAAAAATGGGGCTCACGCCTGATATCGCTAAACAGCTTTGCCTACAAACTGCTTTAGGCGCTGCACAATTAGCAATTACTAGTGAAGAATCACCTGCGGTATTGCGTAAAAACGTTACCTCTCCTAATGGCACAACAGAAAAAGCAATTCAAACACTTGAAAAATACGATATTGGCTTAATATTTGAGGAAGCATTATTTGCTGCACAACAACGCGCTAAGGATTTATCACAAGAAGCATCACACCTTTAATTTTAATTAGGATAAGAGCACTGTAAATTATGAACACAGCTAGCGCATTTAATTTTCTTATTTCCAGTATTTTTGACTTTTATTCTTTTGTTTTGCTGGCGCGTTTTTTATTCCAACTCACCAAAGCAGACTTTTATAATCCCGTCTCACAGTTTGTATTACGCATAACAGACGGCCTTTTAAATCCATTAAGGAAAATTTTACCGCAAAGTAAAAGCGTGGATTCAGCTTCCTTAATCATGTTATTTGTCACACAAATTTTAAAGCATTACCTTGTTGTTTTTATTGTTTTACATTTGACCCCTAACCCTCTTCAAGCACTGATTGCAGGTTTATTTGGTGTTGCAAGCATTATGGTTAACTTCTTTTTATTTGCGCTTTTTATTCAAGCCATTGGCAGCTGGTTTGCACAAGGTGGCTACAACCCCTTTCTTGCCTTATTAAACCAAGTGACAGAGCCTCTCGTTGCGCCTGTACGTAAATTATTTCCACCTATGAGCGGTTTCGATTTCTCAGTAATGATTGTCGCTACCTTACTATTTTTTGTAAAAATTCTATTTCAATTATAATAGGACTTACGCAAAACTGCCCAGCTTCGTTGTCACGCTTCGCCGTACGATTTGTACTGTCTTCATCGTGACGCCTTGCTGGGGGCTGGGACAATTTTGCGTAAGTCCTATATAAGATTTCGCGTAAGCCCTATTCTATAGTAGTACTCTCCCCCGGTATGATGTAGCATGTAACGATACACGATATATGCCAAGGGAGTTTTGTTGCCATGTCGTCTTTACCATCAAAATATGCTCGATTTTTAGCCTTTTCTAGTCTTTTTCTACTTGCTGCCAGTGGTGGTTGCGCCTCAAATGAACGATCACAACCACCGCTGCTTAATAAAGAATCAATCCCTCCAAATGAGGCGCGCGATACAAAAAAATTAATTGAATTAATTCAAAAAAAGATGGAAAAAGACTACGCCAAAACTTTAATGAAACGCGGGGCTCATGCCAAGCAGCATGGCTGCGTAAAAGGTATTTTTATTGTTGATCCTAAATTACCGCAAGAACTACAAGTGGGTATCTTTAAATTACCTCAAAGTTATCCTGTATGGGTTCGTTTTTCTAACTCTTCGCCGGATGTTCAATCAGATCAATCACGTGATATGCGCGGCATGGCAATCAAGTTAGCGAATGTAGAAGGTGAGACGTTACTAAAAGATGCAACGGCACTGTATACACAAGACTTCATTTTATTAAGTAACCCTGTGCTTCCTGTTGGCACAGTCAAAAACTTCACAAAACTTGTGGAGAATTCTGTTAACGGCCATCTTTTTTGGTTTTTTATAAGCCCCATAGATTCACATTTACGTGAGCTTACACTGTTTATTAAAGGCACAAAGGTACATCATAATCCGCTTGATTTAAATTATTGGAGTACGACGCCTTATTTATTTGGCACTCAAACCGTTAAGTATTCAGTTCGTCCGTCTTCTGACAATACAAAAAAATTAGAAAATAGCCTCACGCCGAAAGATGCTTTAAGAGAAATCATGAAACAACAACTTGAAAAGCAAGGCGCTTCTTTTGATTTTATGGTGCAATTTCAAAACAATGCGGAAAGTATGCCGATTGAAGATGCAAGCGTCGAATGGAGTGAGAAAGCATCGGTTCCAAGAAAAGTAGCAACACTACATCTTCCGCCACAAAGCTTTGACTCTGAAGCACAAGAAACGGCTTGTGAAAATCTTAGCTTTTCGCCTTGGCATGCCCTTAAAGAACACAGGCCATTGGGTGGCATTAATCGAGCCAGAAAGGATATATACGACGTACTCTCAAAGTTAAGACATCAAAAAAATAAAGTTGCACCCTTCCCGGAATAACTAATTCTAATTGGCAGTAAGTGATCACCCCTTGAAACTACATTGCCAAGCGTGATTTTTTCTTGCTATTTTTTCCAACTTGTATGACGCTATGCCTTGTTGCTAAGTATACTCAACTAGCTCTTAACTTCTGATTTTTTCCTGCCTAAAAATAAACCTTATTTTTACCAAAAAAGTGCATTTATAAATTAAGATTTCTATCCACATTTGCGACAAATTTTGTATCATGTGGTGATGTGTTAAGTTACACGAACATCTGAAGAAAAAGCAGCCTCTAGAATCTTAAGTCTTTAAGGTATTTTTAGCTCATATCTACATCTCTCATTCAATAGAAGCGTAATAGTGGTTAACTTATGATTAAAGTTGAATTCAAGGACGAAGACATCGAAATTTTTCATCATGAGAGATTCCACAACGACCATCCTCGCGTCAGAATAAAGATGGAAGTTTTATGGCTTAAAAGCCAAGGATTGTCGCATTCGGAAATCGGTCGACTCACAAGGCTTTGCCAAGAAACAATTGTAGATTATCTGCGAGAATACATGAGCGGTGGTACTGAACGGCTCAAAACAGTCAGGTTCAATCGTCCTAAAAGTGAACTCGAAGCGTTTAAGCAGGAAATTGTAGAAGAGTTTAAAGCCATTCCTCCCGCAACCATTAAGGAAGCATCGCATAGAATTGAGAAAAAAACAGGGTTAAAAAGAAGCGAGACTCAGGTCAGAAACTTTTTAAGAAAGTTAGGCATGAAGTTTAGAAAAGCAGGATCAATTCCCGCCAAACAAGATGCCAAAAAGCAAGAAGAATTCAAAAAAGAAAAATTAGAGCCTGAAATTGAAAAGGCAAAAAAAGGAGTAAGTAAATTATTTTTTGTAGATGCTGCGCATTTTGTTTTGGCGCCATTTTTAGGGTTTTTATGGTGTTTTTTTCGGATATTTATAAAGGCGCCATCAGGGAGAAGCCGGTTTAATGTATTAGGCGCTTTAAATCCAATCACGCAGGATCTCATTACCGTGACTAATAACGCATACATTAATGCGCCGTGCATTTGTCAGTTATTTGAAGAAATTAGAAAAGTTCATTCCACTGAATCCATCACACTTGTGATGGATAATGCAAGGTATCAGAAGTGCAAATTAGTGTTTGATGCAGCAGAAAAGATGAATATTCAACTAATGTATTTACCCTCTTATTCGCCTAATTTAAATTTAATTGAAAGACTTTGGAAATTTGTGAAAAGGAAATGTTTGTATTGCAAATTTTATGAAAGTTTTTCAAGTTTTAGTGAAGCCATCAAGGAATGCCTTAATAAAATTAAGACCGAATATAGAGAAGAAATAAAATCATTAATCACGCTGAATTTTCAGACATTTGAAAAGTCGGATTCTATGAGCTAGTTGAGTATAATGTAACGTTAGTGGTATCTTCATAGTTTTATGTTTGCATTCATAATTGCGGCTGAAATGAGAGAGATACACATGGAAGATTTAGATATTAAACGGTTAGATCCTCATGGTTTGGTGATGGGTGTTATCAAAGATTTAGGGATTATTGATCAAATTAATGCGCGTCTTGGTGTGCACGAGGATGAGAAAACTACTGTGGGCGAGCGAATTGCGGCAATGGTTCTCAATGGTTTAGGGTTTACAGACCAGCCCTTGAGTTTGGTGGCGGATTTTTTTGAAGGCTTACCTTTAGATCGTTTATTTGGCCGCCCGATGGAAGCAAAAGATCTGAACCGTTTTGCATTGGCCCGAGCGTTAGATCGTATTTATGAATATGGAGATTCAACATTATTTTCAGAAATTGCGTCAATGGCCTGTGTAGCTGAAGGAGTGGATCGAAGCATCCAGTCATTAGATACGACAAGTTTTTCAATGACAGGTGAATATGTTGGAGAAACAGAAGAAGATTGCATAAAAATTGTGCACGGCTACGCCAAAGATCATCGACCTGATTTAAAGCAATGCGTAACCGAATTAATAGTCAGTCACGATGGAGATGTTCCCCTGTACATGAAAAACTGGGATGGAAATACATCTGATTGTCTTATTTTTCAAGAAAGATCGATAGAGTTACTGAAGCAGTTTCAATCAGAACAAATGAAATGTTTAGTTGCTGACAGTAAATTTTATACTAAAGAAAACGCTAAAAATTGGCATCTGATTAAATTTATTACACGTGCCCCTGAAAGTATTAATGAGGCAAAAGAGCATATTAAAAAGGCGCTTGAATTAAATGTTTGGCGTACACACAGCGATGGCAAAGTTTTATATCAAACTTTTAAGGTGATGCACTACGATACAGAACAACGATGGATGGTGTGTTATTCAAACGAATCGTACCAGCGTGTGGTTAAAACGATTGATAAGCAGGTGAAAAAAGAGGCAGATGAAATAAAAAAACAATTAAACAAGCTGGGTTCTCAGAAATTTTCCTGTTCAACAGATGCGAAGAAAACGGCAGATGATGTGGCTAAAAAGTGGAAATTTCACGTAGTGAATCGAATGAATATTGATCTAAAAGAGACAGTGTATCGGATTGATGTACAGTATAACCTTTCAAAGGAAGTGGTTGAAAAAGTTAAACGTGAAAAAGCGTGTTTTATTCTTGCAAGCAATTTTTCGCCTGCAGAATATGCTGATGAAGCGTTGATTACTCACTATAAAAACCAGCAAACAGTTGAGCGTGGTTACCGATTTTTAAAAGACCCTTATTTTTTTGCGCAAGGGTTTTTTCTAAAAAAACCGGAACGGATTAGCACGCTGATTATGGTGATGACTTTATCTTTATTGGTATACAGTATTGCGCAACGCCGCCTGAGAAAAGCGCTACAGGTGCAAAATGAAATACTGCCTGATCGAAATAAAAAGCCTATGAAAAAACCGACAATGCGCTGGGTATTTCATCTGCTGCGTGGGATCCATTGGGTTACCCAAAAAGTAGAGAGTGAGAGGCGGTATGGTATGCACGGGATGAATGAAACGAAAGAAAAAATTGTTCGACTAATGGGAGGTGGGGCCCTCATCATTTATGGCTTACCTGAGGCGGTTTTACTGCAATAAAAAACCGTTAATGATGGCTTTTTAAGGGGCGCTCAATGCGGGCTTTTACTGGGCGAGCATATCAAGCTTGCGCGCAAACGGCATAAAATAGTCAGAGCACGCACTGGCAGAGCGCGCAGGTATTTCACGTGCAACCCTGCAAAAAATTGAAAGCGGCGATATGGGCTGCGCTATCGGATTGTTTTTCAAGGTTGCCGCGCTTGTCGGTATCAACTTGTTCGAGCAGGATTCTTCGCCTCTGACAAAATCCATAGAGCAGGTTAGAGATAAGATTGCCCTTCTCCCTAAGCGCATCAAAGCAAAAACACGCGCGGTCAAAGATGACTTCTGATAACGGAAATACAAGCCGCGAAGCTTATGTCGCTACGCCTGCCACTCTTTCTCACATTCTTGTTTCCAATCTTCCATCGCAGATTGTAGCGTGTAAAGTGGCACGTAACCCTTCTCTAGCAAAAATGACGGCTTAATATTGTTGGGGCGTATAAGTTTATCAAGCCGCACTGGGCTAAACGGATGAGATATCTTGAGTGGTTTTAATAAAACTTCAAGTATATAAGCAATGCTCCAAAGCAATACGTGAGGGACGCTGAATATTTTTCTATTGATTCCTGCAACGCGTTGAACTGTTTCAGTAAAATCTTGCATGCTGGGAATAGGGTAGGTTGAAAAATTGTAAAGTATGACATTTTCATTGTCTGAAATTTGTTTGTTTTGTGCCCACGCTATGGTATTACATAGTTCTTTGATATACCCGCCTGCTTTAATTGTTTTTTTATTGCCGGTATAAAAAAAGTAACCTTTTATAATTGCTTTAATCATGCGCGAGACATTTCCCCCTTCGCCAGGGCCAAACACTACACCAGGGCGTACAATAATAAGTTTTCTTATTTGTTGCTCTTTTGCTTGCCAAATAAGATGAACTTTTTCAGCAACTAATTTAGAAGAACCATAAGCAGTAAGCGGTTCAGTAAGAGAGTTTTCATCTTTGCCAAAATCACTGCGTCCATAAGGTGAAATACTGCTTGTAAAAATAATTTGTGTGCAATCTACTTCTTCCGCAAAAGCAGTAACATTTTGCGCCCCTAAAATATTTGTTTCAAAATATTCATTATGTTTATGGCCTGGCTCTCTGTGAATAGCGGCAAGATTAATAATTAAATCAATTTTTTCTGGAAAATGTTTTTTTTCAATGCAACGTCTTACATCAATAGTATCAGGCACTGTTACACGTTCTTGCCACAGTGTGGGGTTGATTTTAAAGTGAAGCGAAGGCTCTCTTTTTTTAATGTCTGCTAAAAAAATATGCTTAGCTAAATTCTTTTCTAAGAGATAATTCGTAAAGTGCAAGCCTATAAAACCTGCGCCGCCGAAGATGACAACGTTCATCAATACTTTCCCCCATAAAATATAATCTGAGCCTGTCGAAGGATAAGCTTTATTAAAACCCTTCGGCAACCTCAAGACGAACGAAAAAACAAAATATCGCCTATTCGGTAATAGGGGATAGTCCGCTTAGACTCTCTCTTTCTATTTGACGCGGTGGTCGTGATGGTTGTTCTTACGCTATAGTATCGCTTATGCTCTCTTCTGGTGCTGCTGTCTCTTGCTGCGCTTTAACGGCATCTTGCTGCGCTTTAACGGTATCTTGTGCTATGCCATGCGTCATGAGTTGCTTCATTTTTTCAAAAACTTCTGCATGGTATTGATCAAGCATTGCCTTAAATTCAGGATTTGTTTTTTCCGGATTTGCCGCGGCAAGATCTAGTGCGCGTTTAAATTTATCCGGTAGTTTAGGTGGATAGATGGGCGGGCTTAAGTAATGTGTTAGGCGCGTATTATTAGGTGCAGGAAAAGCAGCGCTTGAAATAATGGGCGCGGGCAACGCTGCATTTTTAACAACAAAATTAGTGATTTTGCTGGGTGTTACTTCATATAAATCATTAGCCGCAGGACAAGCAGCCAAGACAATCGGTGCGCCAGTCAGCAATGAAATACGCGCAAAACCTTTGGTGTTATCCCACATCACCGCATGCTTATACTGATTAGAAGGTTTAACTGCTTCTTTGATTCCCCCTGGGCAGACACCTGTCAGTTGCTCATTTTCAAGAAGGCGTACAGCCGTATCCCTTTTAGCAGGAATAAAGCCGATTTTTTCTGCCTCTTTTGCAACGCTAGAGGAATATTTAAAGAAATTATCGTGTACCAACATACGTAACAGTCTTTTGTTGCTATGCACGGCAGCATTGCCAAATAAGGCCACTTCATAAGTCGACATACTATGGTTAAAAGCAACAAGGCATCGCCCTTCTTTTGGAATATTGTTTAAGCCTTCAACGCTATATTGATGGTAAGCAATACCCTTTGATAGCGCATTATTCATGAATTCGAGTGTTTGATCATCGGTTAGTGTTGTGTATTTAGCGTCTTTCGCATAAACATTATTAATTAAAGATTCATGTGATTTAATATCTAAAATCCAGTAGTTTGGATCTTCTGCTTTTTGCACTTCAAAATGTGTTGAGTTGAGCCCCATGAGTAATACGCGTGCATTCGTAAGGGCGCTACTGAGACCTTGTATATTGTTACTTTCTACTTCAGTCGGTGTGCGATTTTCACGCTTGAAGAGGTTGATTGTTTGTAAAAGTTCGCGCATGGCATTCGCTTCAATCGTTCGATAAATCGACACTTTTAAATAGTTTTTAATACCTTGAGAGAGCGTCTGTTCGTGAGCATTAAGCTGATTGGCAATGTCGGCAATATTGCCTGAATCGATACTTTTTTTGAGCGCGTCTTTTGCTTCAAGATTAAGAGGCAGTGAATCAATCACACCATGTAAACGTTCCCATTCTTTTTTTATTAAAGCATTGGCATCATTAATACCTGACCATAAAGCACCGTCTTCTATTGCATGCTTAAGATCTTTTCTTAAAGCTTGCATTAAGCGTTCTTCACCGGATTGTTTTGCAATAAAACGATGTGTATTTTCGTCTACATCCATTATTTCTGCATCGTGATTTGGCTCTTCACTGGCGATAGAACTTTCTGCGTTATTTTCAGAATTTACAGGCGGTTGAGCGGGGTGTCTTGACCAAAAATGAAGGAAGGAAAATAAGCTGCTAAAAATATGTCTTAAAGTTTGTAGCGGGCGGGCTCGGCTATTTATTGGCTGTTCTGTATTTTCTCTTATTTCTTCTGTTGGAGGATTGATCGGTGCCTGTTCTGCCTGTTCTTTAAGACGTGCTTCTTGATGTAAGTTATCAAGATTTTGTCTGAGTGTTTCTTTGAATATGCGCGTGCCTGTTTTACCTTGCGATGAAAACTCTTCTAAGACCATGGGTAGCGCAAAAAAGTGCTTTATAAAAGCACCATTTCTTTCACTGTGTTCTTCTTGCATTGCGATGGAATTATTTTTAACAAGGGTAACCACTTCAGAAAAACCAATTTGCGCAGGGCTTGCATTAGATTCACCAGCATTAGGTTGAGCAGCATTAGGTTGACCAGTATTGTTTTCAATTAGGGCTGATAAAATATCAGGCACTGATTTTACAGGTTGATAGTGCGCCTCGAAAATTTGCGTGGTGTATTCGCTAAAAATAGCGCTTAACTGTTCAAGTTTATCGTTTAAATCAATCACGGTATCGTTAGCAGATAGAGGGCTAAAACTTTCAGTTTTTCGTCCTATTTCATCAATTGCACTTTGGAAAAAATCATTCATCTGTTCATCAAGATGATTAAAGTTTTCATGGGTTAATGTATTGAAATGCGCAATACGTTGTGGTTGTGATAGGAAAAGTGTGTCATACATTAAATTGCCTAAGAAAGAAGTTTTTAAAACCGAAAAAGAATCCTTCAGCCAGTGAATACTTTCT
The DNA here is from genome assembly GCA_945860125.1 of Klebsiella pneumoniae. GTDB lineage: Bacteria > Pseudomonadota > Gammaproteobacteria > Pseudomonadales > CAMAPQ01 > CAMAPQ01. The sequence goes on along the minus strand of CAMAPQ010000010.1, from coordinate 10,069 downwards.
GAGCCAATATTATTGCTAATATTAATATCCTTTATTAATACTTTTTTTGTTGCCCGATCAAAATTGGTAAATAAATTTTGCCAGCCTTGTTGCAGCGGTAAGGTTTGCGATTTATGGGTATTTTTTACCTCATCAATTGCTGAGGTAACGCGCTCAATCTCGCCTATTAATTTTTTTATACTGCCTTGATAAACCACATCCGTATTTTTAAGGGATAAAGAGAGTCTCTCCTTCTCTATTTCACCAAAAAAATGTTTTTTTCCGCTGCTAAAACCTTCTACTTCGCCTAGTGTGCCGTCTTGATACAGTGCTTGAGCCTTATGAAGTAAGATATTTGCATCTTTTTTCTCGATTTTAGCGACTTGAATTGCACCTTGTAATAATCCGCTGATTCTTTCAGGAATGTGGCAGCGATTTAAATAGCTTAAGCCCATGATTGTTATTTGTGCGCACATGTAATAGGCGCGTCCTAGAAAGTAAGGAGGTAGCGGCGGTGCTATGGTTGTCTGTGCTCTTGTGTTGTGTGCACCATGGGCAGCAACCAGCCTGTAATCATCGCGTTGATCAAGCGGTAAAACGGTGGTGTGACCACTATTCCAAGTAGAGAGAAGCGGTGGAATAACACGTAATATTTTGAAAACACGGAATGTATCGCCTATCAGCCCTAACATAGAAGCAGGTTTGGTATCGTTAAGATAAGTTTTCACAGGCGGCGTTCGCATATTCTCTGTGTTTGCCGCTCGTGTACTCGAAGCTTGCATTTCAGTTGTCGTTTGAGGTGCAAGGTTGTCTAAATGTTGTGCGTTTTGTTTTTGCGTATTTGCTGTTGTACGTGGGCGAATATAACCCAGGCTTAGGATGTTTGCGGCACAAAATAAAGCATTATTCATTGTTTGTTTTCTCCAGAGATCATTCTTTTTCGGTGTGACTTATTATGGTGCGTCGTGTGCAATAAAAGTTAACAAAAGTTAACAGAAGGCAGGGGTGGGGTCAATTAGGTGCGTGTTACAAGCTGAAGGAAAAAAACAGCGTAAGTCTTAAAAAGTAAGAAGGATTTAAATAAAGTAAAGAGAGGTTGAGTTTGTCGAAGGATAAGCTTTATTAAAACCCTTCGACAAGCTCAGGACGAGCAGAAAATTAAAAAATAAAACCAGCAAATTAACAGGCGCAACCTTTTACGGGACGAGGGCTGGCGTTCTGTTCGTTAGAGTGTAGGTATGTGTTAAAACCCACACATCATTGGCGTCTTTTGAAAAAGCAAAGTTAGCATGAATTTTTTTCGTAAAAGGATCAACGCCGGGGTAGCATTTTACGAAGATTCTACTGTCCAAGTCGAGGGGATCCCACGTCTCAAATTGTGGTATATCTGTAAGATCAGAGGAAACGTCATCTTTTTGCAGCGCTACGGCATGACAAAATACGCCGTCAATAGTTCCACCACGATGGAACGGTTCATAGTTTAGCCGCCATGGATCAAATGCCACTTCCTGAGGTGTCCTGCCTAGTGGCGCGCCAGGCCCGCAAACCATGCCATGTCCACCAGTGAAGTTTACCCCATGCGCACTAGGTGGTATATGACTATCTGCGGGCAGAAATTCACTATTAACGCTTTTAATAGACAGACATTGTTTAGCGAGCGTGTTTATTGTGGCGCCACCGATGGTAACGCCCTCAAATCCACCAGTAGCATCCTCTGCTGCAAAACTGATAGAAACTTGATTAGTAGGGTTAGTTGCATCTAAGTTCCAAGGAGTGAAGTGTGAAACATCGCCTTGGGCAATCCAGTTGGTAGGTGAAGTTGCCGAGGCAACAACCGTTGATGTTCCTTCATAAACCCACACGCCAGTTTTTTCATTCAGCCACCAAAGAGGGATAATATCACCTGCTTTTATTGGTTCGCTTTGATTTGTGGTAACAAAAACGGGCAATTCTAGCGCCGCTTTTTGTCCTGGTGCTAATTGTAATTCTTGACCATTTTGGAAAAAATCAATATGCACGACACCGAAGCTATATAAAGAAACTTCCTCATTATTCGGGCCAATTGCATTAAAAGAGCCAGGATAAGCTGCTTTTTCTGTATCAGAACCCATGTCAATGGTTGTAACCTGTGCTTCAATATTGCCGTTGACGGGGTTGCCTGCTGAATCAATAAATGCATTAGCGGGCAGTGTAATTTTCACCCCACGACTATTATTCAAGGGAACAACGCCGCCTAAGGTTGCATCGAAATTTACTTTTTCACCAATAGGCATCATTACTACATCAAATGAATTAAGGGTGTTTGATTTGAATGGAAGATCATAATTAAACAACTGAAGCGCGTAATCACTATGCTGAAGATTAATAGAATAAATTTTATGAGCGTCTATTTTCTCAAAAGTATAAACACCATTCCCATCTGTGATACCGCTGGCAATTTCTTTGCTGCCAGAAATAGCGTTAAGCGTTACTTTAGCGCCGGTTACTGCTACGCCTGATATGTTTTTTACAGTGAGCTTTACATCTGTGTAAACTGTTTTATCTTCTACCTCTGTTAGGGTATCGCTAGGGGTAGTAGTATTTGGTGTGGTTACATTATTTGCCGTTGAGCTATTGTTGCTACCTCCGCCACAGTTAGTCAGAGATAAAGCGCCTGTTGCTAATAGCGTTAAAATAATAAAAGGAAGCTTGCTTGCTTTGTTTGTTGCCGTTTTCTTGTGTGTTTTCATGTGGTGCGCCTTTTCATTGATACTGAAATAATTTATTTTGTGCTGCTAATGAAGCCGTATAAAAACAAATCTGGTTAATTATTAGTCTAGACAACTAGCGTAGGGTTGTTATGACGCTACTGTTTTTTTTTGTAATGTATGGCGATAAGTTAGTGTTATTTTCTATACTTATTTTTCCCCTTTATTATCTTTTGCTAAGAAAGCTGGTTCGTTTGTGTTCTGAATAAGCTTGTGCTTTATTTTACTTATAGAAGTATTTTTCATACCGTTGAGTTACAAATCCTTGTTTATACTCAAAGGGAGGGATGGCTTTTTTATTAAGTATTGAATTAGGTACGCCATGAATATAAGACGGCAGTTAGGCTTTACATTGATAGAAGTTTTAGTGGGGATTGCCATGTTGGCTGTTATTGCTGGTTTTGCAATGCCTGCATTTTCTAGGCTGACTGATCAAAGAAAAGTTGTTAGTGTTAAAAATAGCCTTACAGCAACGTTGCGTTATGCTCAAAGCGAAGCAACAAAGTCACCTTTTCCTATCGAAGTATGCGCTTCTTCTGATTTCACCACATGTACTGGTGCAGTGCTAGATTGGAAAAAGGGTTGGCTGGTGCAGCTATTATCTGACCCGCCGACCACGCTTAAAGTCTTTCAAGCACCTAAGCTTTCAAATAATCAAATAGTCAATATCACGGTCACAAATCCTCCAGCAATCAGTTCTGGATCAGCTATTACTCGCGTCACTTTTAATCCAAATGGCTTACCCTTTCCGGTGGGCGCTATTTTCAGGGTGTGTGATGAGAGAACTAAGGCGTTATTAACGGCAACGCTGGGTCCTTCTGGTGCAGCCATGGAGACAAAAACGGTGCCAACAATATGCCCTACTTAATAAAAGTTATGAACAAATTTACTTTAAAAAATGCGCGCGCTTGTTCTGTTTTATCACGTAAATTCCGTGGTTCTGGCTTGATTGAGGTAATGGTGGCTGTTTTGGTAATTGCTGTTGGTGTGACCTCTTCGCTACAGATGTTTGCGGTTTCCGCCAAAAATGCAAGGTATGCAAACTATCGTCTTCAGGCGCAGTTTCTTATAAATGATCTTTTTAAGCGGATAAAAGAAAATCGGTATTTGGCAGATAATGGCTCTTACACCTATAACTGTCAATCAGGCGCGACTGCTATCGTTGATCCTGGGAAGCCAGTTTACGATGATAATGTTTTGATTGTATCCAATGACCTCACTGAATGGAAAACGAAGGTTGATAATGCTTTGGCTAACGCCCAGTGCTCTATCTCATTTGATGCTGCGCTTAAGCAGTATACGGCGAATATTGCTTGGCATGAGGATGGCACTACGCCTACTTTTTCTAGTGCTGGAATTGACTGCAATACTGCGACATCAGGAACGGTGTGTTTCAGTATTAAGACACAGGTGAGCCGTAGTTTAGAGACAGCTTGTGGTTGTTAAGCTGGAGAGGATGGTAGGCAAACGCTTTTATTTTTTTAACTTACATGCGTGATGGGTGATCTGTGAAACAGGCGAATAATGTCTTAGTTAAGATAAGTAAAATGTATAGGATGCGTGGTTATTACATTGCAGAGATACTTATTAGCTTAGTGTTAGGCGCCATTATTGTTGCCTCGTTATTATCCTTAACCTTTGCAGGCTGGAAAACATATTTAACCATAACGAGTTATTCAAGCACTTCAGATTTAACGCGTGTTGCCTTTTCTTTTTTAGATAGTCAGCTGAGCTTGGCGGGTTACCGTGCTAAAGCATGGGAGTTATCAGGAAATGTTTTTCCTGCCTTGCCAGCCTCGGCCGGGAATTATCCTGCCTTTGCAGCAGGGCAAACATTGTCAGCGCAAGATGTTGGTGGTAACACGGTTCTTTATATTCGCAAGCAAGGAGGATTGCAAAATGATAGTTATAATGCGGGTACTGGCATATTTACGCCCCCAGCCTATGATTTGATTGCAGATACGCGCATACGCGATTGTACTGGTTCCTTTATTCCCAACCAGGCAATTATCATTGAAAAATACTCTATCAACGCCACAAATCAGCTTGTTTGTCAGCGTGTTTATGTCCGTCCTTTCGATGCTTCAGTGCCTACCTATATTGCGGTAACGGCAGCAAATAGTAGCGTTATCATGGAATATGTTGTTGCTGCCCGCGCCCGATTTGGCGTAGGCGATATTGTGGGTGATCGCGATACAGCAGGACTTCCCCCAGCAAGAAGAACTGCTGCACAAATCACCTCACCTACTAATAGATGGAGCTCTGTAATGAGTGTTGAATATGGGCTCGTGGTTGGTAAATTTGATGATAAAAACTTGAGTAATAAGACGGATCGTACTGTGAAGTTATTTGGCAGAACAATTGCCGTTAGGCCAACCAGAGGTAGCCCAGGTAATTATGCAACGGCATTCACTCAAATTATCACGCTTAGAAATAGGATGTACTAGCTATGGCAATCTTATTATTTCATCATTCATTATCTCGTTATGCTAGGTATTATGCTTATCTAAAAAGCGCCCGCTTACATCCTGCTAAGCAATTAGTGCAGGCTGGTTTTTCTTTGCCGGTAGCGTTAGTTGTTTTGTTAGTGCTTACCATTTTGGGTGGTAGCTTTGTCACGAGCACCGTCTATAACGAGCAAATTGCAGGTAATCAAAATCAATATCTTATTGCGTTAGAAGATGCTCAGGCTGCTTTATGGGTAGGGGAGACTTTTATAGGGAAATGCACGGGTAGGCCTCATTCGCAAGATGAGATTGATATCAACGATAACGCAGATGGCCTCTGTACAATCCAAGATTTTGTTTGGGAAGATAACCTATCAGATTATGAGTTGAGTAATACTGCTTTGCCTTGGTATCGGCAGCCATATGCTTGGTGGGCTGCAAAAATTCCGCGAACCGCCCCTCTTTTAAATGCATCAAATGATTTTCGCGCTCGTTATACCATTGAAGAGCTTTATTTCGAGGCAGACTCTTTGAGCAATACTGGCGGATACTCATCTCCTCCTGGTACGGTTTATTATCGTATTACTGCAAGAGGAAATGCTCAAAACGATAACTCAGCAATTACGGTTCAAAGCGGTTATTCGCGGCATTTTAATTAGTATGGCTAATAGATACTGACTGATTTTCTATGTTTTAATCTTTGAGGATTGTCCATGAAAAAGTTATCACGTTTGCTGCCTTTCCCTTCCTTTCTTGGCTTTTTTGTTAGCGTTGCGCATGTTCATGGTGGTGAAATTGCCAATGTTCCCTTCGAGGCAGGTAACTGGACGCCGGCTAAAGTACATATTTTGCTGGATAACTCTGAGTCAATGCGTTCTGAGGCGCTCGTTAATAAAAGTGATGCAAGTAACTTTCCTAGGCCGGGTGTTAGGGAGGGTCTTGTTGTTCAGTGGGATGGACTTTTTTTGAAGGATGATGCAACACGTTTGAAATTTATTGAAGGCCAACCCATCTTAGGTGTGGGTACAAAAAACACATCAGGTACGGATGTCACCTCTACTCAATGTGAAATTATCAATCCTCTTGTAAATAAGCTGTACTTTAATCCAACTGATCAATATTTGCGTTGGAATCCGAATGATGTGACTGGTTATGGTAGTTATCCTAACGCCCCCATTAGTAGTATCCCTAGTTGGTTTAAGTATAACGGCTGTAGTAAAAATACGCTGGGCACGCTAACTGCTGTCCAAAAACAAAACGCGGCAAACTGGTGGAGATATTACAGTACTCGCTCAAAGTATATGCAGAAAGTGCTGTCTGACGCCATTATGATTGCACAGCCCAAAATGATATTTGGTATTACCGAGTTAAATGGCCCCTCTGCTGGACTGCCAGATTACGTTAGAACTACCCCCCAGTTTGTTATTAGGCCTGCTGATTCAGCAACTAATTATTATGATAATGCCAATGATGTTTTTGATGTTTCAAAAATATCAGCCCATAACGCTAATGTCGCTAAAAAAATATTACAACGTCAGGATACTCAGCTTGTTAGCGGCGTTGAAACGCTTAAAGATAGCATAGGCCGTACGCCGCTAAGAACAGGCTTAGATGAAATAGGGACTTATTTCAAGACGCCAGGTAACCTTGATAATGCATGCCAACGGACATTTGCGCTCGTTGTGACGGATGGTTATTGGAATGAGGAATATACCGGAAGTATTGGCGATGTAGATGGGGATGGTAACATCGCAACTTTTGCCGACATTGCGATGAACTATTACGTAAATGGCTTTGGCGCGGCCGGCAAAATAACACCAAATGATTGGAATCCTAAAACAGGCCAGCATATGAGCACCTATGCGGTTTCTCTTGGTTTGGATGGTAATTTGACTGATAACTCTTGTAATAAATGGCCAGACGCAACAGCGACAAGTGAGAAGTTTGCTTTGCCACCCACTGTGGCTGATAAGGGTAGTAGTTTATGGGGTAATCCTCAAACGGATAAAGTGGGTGTTACAGCAGTAGGTATTGCAGACAAAGAACGTATTGATGATTTATGGCATGCAGCTTATAACTCGCATGGCATTTTTTTCAATAGCGCCGAGCCTAATTTATTGGGTTGGGATATTGCACTTGCACTGTCAAATATTTATGAGCAGTCTCAATCTTTTGAAAGTAAAGATATTATAAGTGGTGTTGATATTAATATGGAAAGCAGTCAAAAGCTGCTTTACCGTGCTTCATTTAATCCCAGTGATTGGACTGGGAGCATTTTGGCTTATAAGCTAGATAATAATGGCGATTATATGCCCTTTGATGCGACTAATCCTACTGCCTTCCCTGCTTTTGCCGAGGATAGCGATCCGCAGAATAAAGTTTTTACTTATAACTATACCGCGACTGATGGTGTTGATTTTCAATATACCAATCTTGACACTTCGGACCAATTAGTGTTGATAGATGACAGCAGCGTTTTTTTCAGGAAGAAGCAGTGCATCAGTAATATTGTTGATGCACGTGAAAAGTTAGTGGACTGGTTAAAAGGGGATAAAACTTACGAAAATGTACCGCCTTATTCTTTTAGAGAGCGCAAACCGAATAGGTTGGGCGATATTATTCATAGTAAGCCTTTATTTATGGGCACACCTAACAAATATTATAAAGATAGATGGGCTTCGCCCCGTGATATGGAGAATAGAGCCAAATATTCTCAGTTTATTGCAAATAATAGAACAAGAGGTAAAGCGCTTTTTGTGGGTGCAAATGACGGCTATATGCACGGCTTTAATGCTGAACCGCCTTTTAACCGCTATTTTTCCTATGTACCTTCTTTTCTTTTTAATGGTTTAGCTGCCTTGGCTGAGCCTAATTATATTCACCAATACTTTGTGGATGGTGCTTTGGTTGTCGATGATGTGTGCTACAAGACTGGTCCTTCTTCTGCTTGTGAATGGCATTCCGTCTTGGTGGGTAGTGCGGGTGCAGGTGGTCAGGGTGTTTTTGCGCTGGATGTAACGAATCCTACCGCTATGACGTCTGCCAATGTCTTGTGGGAGTTTACTGATAAGCATGATAAAGACTTAGGTTTTGTGCTTGGTGCTCCTACTATTGCTCGTTTTAGAGCTACAACAAATCCTTCTGTTCGCACTGAGCCGTCAGCTAGTCCAGCTGATGATATAGGTCAATGGTTAGTTGTTGTTAGTGGCGGCTATAACAATATTGATCATAATAATAGGATTAAATCTTCTTGGATTGCTATTCTAGCGCAAGTTGATGATCCTCTAGTCACGAGGAGTATCACTGGTAAAAGCTATCTTTACCTTTTAAATGTCAAGACGGGCGCTATTGTTAAAAAATTTGGGATTCCTGGTGGAACACTTCTCTCGCCAAATGGCTTGGGCTCGCCGGCTGTTGTTGATGCGGATGGCGATAATATTACCGACTATATTTTTGTAGGTGATTTAAAGGGTAAATTATGGAAAATTGATGTTCGAAGTGAAAATCCTGATGATTGGACTGGCGGTGCAGGCACAAATATTTCCTTGGCTGCTAGCAATGCAATTTTTACGACCATTAATGGCGATAAAGAGCCTATTACGGTACGTCCGCAAGTGATTGCACACCCAGCTCATAAAAAAAGCATTACCTCTCCTGCTAGCGGCATTGTAGCGGCAGGAACGGCGCGCGTGCCTGATAAGCATCAATTCCTGATTTATTTTGGTACAGGTAAATTTTTCGAGGTGGGTGATACTAATCCTAAGACTCTAACCCACGAACAGCATTTATATGCCTTGTATGACAATGGCACGAATGTAGCTATTAATATAGCGAAGCTTAGAGAGCGAACGATTGCTCATCGTCGCAGCTCAGAAGATTTTGCTGGTACCGATCAATTAGTTCGTTATGTTACTCCGTATGGCCGCGGCCCGGGTATCCCTAATGGCGATATGCAGTTTATTTCAACAACTTCGCGTTTGGCTCCGTTGGGTTGGTATATAACCTTGGATAAAACTGTCGGCGAAAGAGTGGTTGTTGATGCTGTTTTCAGGGCAGCCAAAAATCGCAATAGTCAAGGGGCAATTGTTGGTAGTGAAAAAATATTTTTTAATACCATGATGCCTCAAGCAGGCGGTAATTGTGGAGTGGTTGATGTGGATACCGTAAATGGTTGGGCTATGGTCTTGGATGCTTATACTGGTAATAATGCTTATGTCGTCGACGAGACCCTTACCTCTGGTCGTGGAACGGGTGGTTTGAGGTTGAGTAAGTCTGCAGGGTTTTCCAATATTAAAACCCAAGGGTTTAATAATGGGCTTAATACGCAGGATCGCGTATTTCTTGAGCTGAAGATAAATAGTGGTGGTACAGATGTTATTGCGTTTACGCCATTAAACATTGGTAGTTCTAATAGCACTCATCGTGAAACTTATCTTCAGTTAGGTGATTAGTTTATTTTAGATAAAGCATCCTTGAGTTTCGTAAGTTACTTCAGGATGCTTTTTTATTTGCTCTTACTAGCTGCGCTTAACATTTGAGACTTTTCTGTGTTGAGCCAGAAGCTGAGTTTATCGAATAGATCTTGTGCTTTGACAGGTTTGCTTAAAAAGTCGCTCATGCCAGCGCTCATACAGACTTTTTCATGTTCTTTTAGGGCGTGAGCGGTGAGGGCAATAATAGGTAAATCTTTAAGCTTTGGAATTTTTCTAATTTCATGCGTTGCTTCTAAGCCACTCATTTCTGGCATTTGCATATAGCTGATACCTTATAAAATGGCATATTAAAAGCCAGTGGCAAACAGAGTATCCACATCGCATCGATCTCGCCTCCTTACAGACTTTGCTTGAGACCACTTTTTCTCAATAGGATTTAAGTCAGGACTATAGGGAGGAAGAT